>NZ_JASHKS010000010.1:0-98542 GCF_030056835.1 Rhodococcus sp. IEGM 1372
CCAAGAAGAGCACCCGAACCCCGCGCCCGATGCCCGTGCACACCGCTACCGCACCTGGTCAGGTGTGGAGTTGGGACATCACCGATCTGCACTCCCCGTGGCGCGGTGCCTCGTTCAAGGCGTACTCGATCATCGACATCCACTCCCGCCTGATCGCGGGGTGGCGTGTGGAGGAACGAGAGAGCGACCACCTCGCCGCCGAGATGTTCGAGACAGCCATACAGCGTTACGGCGCACCATCATTCGTTCACGCAGACTCCGGTGCAGCGATGCGCTCGAACACCCTCAAGAACTGTTTGACCGCGCACGGTGTCGAGCTCACCCACAACCGGCCTTATGTCAGTAACGACAATCCGTTCTCCGAGTCCGAGTTTCGGACCATGAAATACCGGCCGAACTACCCGGGCATGTTCTCCGACATCGATGCCGCCCGCGGGCATCTCACCGACTACGTCGACTGGTACAACACCGACCACAAACATTCCGGCATCGCCCTGTTCTCACCCGCGGACGTCCATTCCGGGAACTGGCGAAACCTGTGGACCGACCGAGACCGAGCTCACCAGGCCTATTACGACCGACACCCCGAACGGTTCCGCCGCCGCCCCTGCACACCACAACCGCCCGCAACAGTCGGAATCAACAACAACCGACTCCAGACAGCTTGACATTGAGCGTCAGGGGGCCGAAGCAGGTCAGGGGGCGGGAGCGGGGCGGGGGCGAGATCGGCGTACTGGGCGAGGTCGAACTCTGGACGTCGAGGTCAGTTGTCGGCGGTGATCGAATCGACGAACGGGGTCAGCAGCAGCGCCAGATCGTCGGCCGCTGCAGCGATGTCCTCGGGCGGTTCGGGGATGTAGCTCAGGGCCAATCGGACGATGGCTTTGCTGACCACGTCGGCGTGTCGTGGGCTCGCGCCCACCCATCCGCGCTGGAAGGTCTCGGACAGACGCTCACCCGCCCGCTCGATGAGCACTTCGCTGTCGGTGGTGATCAGGCGCAGAAGATCTTCCGGTGCGTCGCCGCTGTGCAGCGACCGGACGAGCGGATCCAGGCCGCTCAGCTCGAAGAACGACGAGAAGCCCTGCCGCAGAGCGGCCGACGCGTCGTTCTCGTGCTGATACAGAGCCGTTTCGCACATGGCCACGAAGAGGTCCGTCAATCTGATGGCGTACCCCTGCGCGACGCCGCGTCGTGAGCCGAACTCGTTGTACAGGCTCTGCCTGCTCAGCCCTGCCGCCTTGGCGATGTGGCTCATCGTGACGTTGCGCCAGTTGCGCTCGTTCAGCAGCTCTCGCAACGCGTCGAGCGCGGTATCGCGCGCGAGAGTGGACGCGGCTTCACGGTATCGACCGGGGGTCGACGTCTGTTCGGCTGCGGGCATGAACACGACTCTATCGAACGACCGCATGGGGCCGATCCAGCCAATCTTCTCCGAGGAGTTCCCGATCGATGGGGTCTGCGCTCGCGATGAGGGATCTGATCTGTCGGATGTCCTTGGGGTAGCCGACGCCTATGGCCCCGACGAGCGTGTCCCCGCGCAGCGCACAGGCGGTGAAGCGGCGATCTTCGATGGAGCCGCGAACCACGACGTACTCGTCCTCGGCACCGGTCCACCCCGCGAACTGCAGGTTGAGCCCGTGCTGAGTCGACCAGCCCCACGGCACGTCGAGGCTGCCGACGTCGAGACCGAGTATGGACCGTGCCGCCCGGGTCGCCTGATCGACGGCACCGTTCCAGTGCTCACTCCGATAGGTGCCGCCGAGAATGGTGTTGGGAACCTCGGCGACGTCGCCCGCCGCGTAGACGTTCGGCCTGGATGTCCGCATAGCCGCGTCGACCAGGATTCCCGACGCGGTCTCGAGGCCCATGTCCACCCCGAGCTCGACGTTGGGGACAGAACCGGCCGACACCAGGACGGTGCCGGCCGACCATGAGCGTCCGTCCTGAGCTGTGGCACGGAGGGTGCCGTCGTCCTGCTCGTCGAGACTCGTCACCGTGACGTCAGTGTGCATCGCTATACCGTTGTCCGCGTGAAGGTCTCGGTACATCTGCGATATCTCCGGCGGCGCGATGCGGCTCAGCGGAGCCGATGCCGCTTCGAGCACCGTCACGTCGGCACCGAGTGACCGGGCTGCTGCGGCCGCCTCACACCCGATCAATCCGCCGCCGATCACCAACAGCGACCCGGTGCGGAGGATGTCGGCATGCAGCGGTGCGACATCGGCGGCGCTGCGGAGCGTGAACACGTGACCCGGGAAATCGAGTTGCCGAGCCCGAGAACCCGTTGCCAACAGCACGGCGTCGTACGGGATCGGATCGCCCTGATCGAGCTCGACGGCCGAGTCGGTGACGGCGACAGCGGTGACGCCCGTGCGGACGTCCACGTCCTCGATGGCTGCACCCAACCGGACCTGATCGACCGACTTGGTGCCCATCAGCAGCTCCTTGGACACCGCCGGACGACGGTAGGTGGGCTCCTGCTCGCTCCCGATCAGCGTGATGGAACCCGTGAAGCCCTCGGCCCGTAGCACTTTGGCGGCGGTGTACCCGGTGGCACCGGTGCCGACGATCACGACCTCGGCGGGTTGCCCAGTAGTCACCCGCGCTCTACCTCGACCATCTCGAAATCGGCCTTGGCCGCGCCGCAGTCGGGGCACGACCAGTCGTCGGGAATGTCGCCCCAGCGCGTGCCCGGCTCGATGCCGTCCTCGGGCCAGCCCAGTTCCTCGTCGTACTCGAATCCACACTGAACGCAGCGGTAGAGCTTCATGCCTTACTCCTGAAGTCGATTTTCTCGCGCACTCCGCAATCGGGGCACGGCCATTCGTCGGGTACGTCCGCCCACGGTGTTCCCGCCGGAAAACCCTCTCGCGGAGCACCGTTGGTCTCGTCGTAGACGAACTCGCACACCGGGCACTCGAACGCGGCCATCACTTCGCTCCGTGCGCGGCGAGGATCTTCTCCCGCTTGGACGGCGCAATGTTGACCTTCGTGATGTCACCGTCGTAGTGGTCGAGAACGCGGTGGTCCATCACCTTTCGCCACACCGGTGGGAAGTAGGCCAGCGAGATCATGCTCGCGTAGCCGCTCGGCAGATTGGGTGCCCCGTCCATGCTGCGCAGAGTCTGGTATCGGCGGGTGGGATTGGCGTGGTGGTCGCTGTGGCGCTGAAGGTGGTACAGAAAGATGTTGGTCACGATGTGATCGGAGTTCCAGCTGTGCTCGGGAGTGCAGCGCTCGTAGCGGCCGTTCTCCTTCTTCTGACGCTGGAGGCCGTAGTGCTCGAGGTAGTTGACCGTCTCCAGCAGTGAGAATCCGTAGATGGCCTGAATGATCAAGAACGGCAATACGATCGGACCGAACACCGCGATCAGGACCCCGTACAGAACCACCGACATCAGCCATGCGTTGAGCACGTCGTTCTGAATGCTCCACGTGCTCTTGCCCAGTCGCTCCATGCGCGTCTTCTCCAGCTCCCAGGACGACTTCAGGCTGCCCCACACGCTTCGAGGAAGGAAGGCCCAGAAGCTCTCGCCGAACTTCGAGCTCGCCGGATCCTCGGGAGTGGCGACGCGAACGTGGTGGCCGCGATTGTGCTCGATGTAGAAGTGGCCGTAGAACGTCTGTGCCAGAGTGATTTTCGATAACCAACGCTCGAGGCTGTCCTTCTTGTGGCCGAGCTCGTGCGCGGTGTTGATACCGACTCCGCCCATTACGCCGATGCTGATGGCCAGGCCGATCTTCGAGATCAGGCCGAGTCCACCGTCGATGCCGAGCCACGACAGGTTGTTCGCTGACCACAGGTAGCAGGCGAACACCAGACTGGCGAGCTGGAAAGGAATGTAGGCGTAGGTGCAGTAGCGGTAGTACTTGTCCTCCTCCAGCGCCTTCATCACCTCGTCGGGTGGGTTGTCACCGTCGGGACCGAAGAAGCGATCGAGGATCGGAAGCAGTCCGTAGACCAGCAGCGCGCCGATCCACCACCAGACCGGCGACACGGCGGTCCAGCCGAGCTGGTTGAAGGCCCACACCAGGCCGGTGGCCAGGAAGACCGCCGTGGGTGGGATCAAACCCATCAGCCAGAGGTATCGCTTTCGGTCGTGCCACTCGGCGACCGGCGCCTGCGCCTGATCGTCGACATTCGATGCGGTCATCGTTACTCCTCGTGTAAGGCCGATCACTGTAGATTGGACAATACACGGAATTTGTCAGGATGTGTACAAAATCAGAAATTTGTACAAACAATGCTTGGGACTGTGGCGGCGCCCACAGCGCCACCGTTTGGACAGATCCAGCTGCTACCTTTCGATTCGTTGTGGCCGGTCACAAACGGTCGCAACGCTCGTAGGTCCGTCTGTATCCCGTCGGGGGTACTTCACAACAGGAGTAGTTATGGACGCATTCATCGCCAAGATCATCGTCGACGTCATCCTCGGGCTCATCGGCAGCGGAAGCGCCGAGAGCGGCAGCACCGCAGTGAGCGCATTCCTCGGTTCCTGACGTTCGAGGGCTGCGCCGGTGCGACGCCGGCGCAGCCTGCTCCGACAGAGTCGTGTCGCGCTGCGACGGCACCGTTTGTACTCTTGGCCGGAGCGAAAGGGGCCCGCACCACGCCATGGGCTACGACAGCGACAACCTGGACGGTGACGGCCCTCGCGGTCGCAGTAGGCATCGACGAGCCGGGAAGAAGAACTCCGGTCGACGCATCCTGCTCGGTTTCGGTGTGTTCGTCGTCGTGGCGCTCGGACTCGGTGCCTGGCTCGCTTACACTGCCAATGCCGCATACACCTCCCTCGATCAGGCCCGCGAGCATGCCCAGGCGGCAAAAAGTGCACTATTGACCGGGGATACGCAGAAGGCCGACACCTCCGTGTCCGACGCGGTGCGTACCTCGACCCAGGCGAAGGACGCCACCGATTCGTTGATCTGGACGGCGGCCGCCGCAATTCCGTACGTGGGCCAACCGCTGGACGTCGTCTCGCAGATCACCGACGTCGTCAACGGGTTGAGCGTGGATGTGCTGACACCCTCGGTGGAGGTGGGCACCACCCTCGATCCGAGTCGGCTGCGTGGGCCCGACGGTTCCATCGACATCGCCGCCCTGCGCGACGCCTCGCCTGCGCTGTCTCGGGCGGCGGCTGCAGCGGAGGTACTCGATGCCCAGGCCGAGGCAATCGAGGAACCGACATTCGTCGATCGGGTCGGTGAGGCGCGAACTCGGTTGCAGGATCAGACGCACGAGCTGACGTCCCTGCTGACGAACACGAACATCGCGGCCGAGGTTCTTCCGGCGATGCTCGGGGCGGACGGCCCGCGCAATTACTTTCTCGCCTTCCAGACACTGTCGGAATCCCGCGGAACAGGCGGATTGATAGGCGGATTCGGCATCGTGCGCGCCGTGGACGGGAAGGTCGCGGTCGACTCGCTGGCCAGCAATGCCGAGCTTCGGATTCCGTACGACCCCATCGATCTCGGCCCGGACTTCTTCGACTTCTACGAGAGCCGCTTTCAGCCCACCCAGAACTGGCAGAACAGCAACGTCAGTCCGCACTTTCCGTACGCGGGTCGGATCTGGCAGTCGATGTGGGAGCAGGAAACAGGCGAGCGTCTCGACGGCGCGTTGGCCACCGACCCGGTCGCCCTCGGTTACATCCTCGACGCCGTCGGACCCATCACGATGGGCGACGGCGAAGTGATCGACGGATCCAACGTCGTCCGGATCACGCAGTCCGACGCCTACTTCCGCTTCCAGGACGACAATGCCGCACGGAAGGCCTACCTGCAGGACATCGCCGCCCGGGTGGTCGCGAAGATGCAGGGCAACATCGGCTCTCCCAGTGCGCTGCTCGAAGCGCTCGGCAAAGCCACTAGTGAGGGCCACATCTCCGTGTGGAGCGCGGACCCGGCACTCCAAGCGATCCTCGGTCCGACCGAGATCGGCCACGAAGTTCCCGACAGCCCCGACCCGTACGCCGCGGTGGTGGTGAACAACGGTGCGGGCGGCAAGCTCGACTACTACCTGCAGCGCAAGGTCACCTACTCCGCGCAGTCCTGCGACGGCCCGACGCGTACCACCCGCGTCGTCGCCGAGACTACCAACAACGCTCCGCTGCAGGACTACACCACCTACATCGCCGGCAGACAGAACGACTCCACCCGATACGACGGACCTCCGGGAACCAACCGATCGGTGGTGGCACTGTACGCAACTCGGGGCGCAACGTTGACCGACGCCACGATCAACGGAACTCCACTGTTTCTGCTGACCGCTGCCGAACGGGGCCATCCGGTGTTCTACGTGCCGGTCGTCATCGAACCGGGACAGACCAAGACCATCGAGTACAACCTCGTCGAACCGACTGTCGCCGGCGAAGCGCAGGCACCGGTTCAGCCGCAATCGGCTCCAGCACGGACGGAAGTGGACTTCCCGGACTGCTCGTGATCGCCGGTAGGGCAGAATCCCCGGCGTGCGAAGAACTCGACTGTGGATCGCCGGGGCACTCGGGGTGGCTCTGGTCGCCGCGCTCGTGGCAGGACCACTGAAGAAGCCGGCGCTGACGGTCCGCAACGCACACTGCTTCGGGTGGAGCGTCAACGACACCGGCCCACGATTGGTGACGCTGGGCGACTCGATGGCGCAAGGCAATTCACGCGTCGACTGGGGGATTCACGGCAACACGTCGTGGTACTCGTATCTCGTGTGCGGAGACGATGCCCGCGCAGCCGACGGTGGCAATCTGGGAATCAACGGCGCGACGACGACGCAGATCCTCGCCCGAACCGACGACGCACTGGCGGCGAACCCGGACATACTCGTCGTCAACGGAGGCACGAACGACCTCGCCCGGTCGGTTCCGCTTCCCCGGATCGTCGACAACCTACGCACGATCCTGGACCGGGCACGCGACGTCGACACGGTCGTGATCGCCACGGTGCCGTCGTCGCGCAAGGTCAGTGCCGACGACCTGAACGACGAAATTCGAGCACTGGCCGCCGAGCGCGGCATACCCGTCGCCGAATTCGCGCCGCTGCTCGGACGTCCCGGAGCCACCTTCGACGGGGTGCACCCCACCGCGAGTACGGCTGCCGCCATGGCGGCAGCGGTGGCTGCGGCAGTCGGCCGAGCGCTGCCGCGGACGTGAGCGTTCAGAAGCGTGCTGTAAGCGCGGGATTCCGCCGATGAGAGTCGGTACTGAACGCTGAGTTGCGGGCTGCCTGTGGATAACCCCGAACTATCCACAGGTTTCGAAAACAGCACTGGCGCAGGCGTCGTCGATCGTTCACCGTATCGGCATGGGGGTACACACAGCGGTCGACCTGATGGCTCGGGGGATGAGCCGCAGCACCATCTCTCGCAGAACTACGTCCGGGCAGCTGATTCGAGTGCTGCCCGGAATCTATGCGACCAGCAAACCCGAGTACATCGACCTGTGCACAGCGGTTGCTCTGTGGAAGCCCGGCGCTGTGCTCAGTCATCTGACCGCTGCGTGGGTGTGGGGGTTGATCGACGAGGAGCCGACGCAGGTCACGGCGACAGTGCCGCCCTCGACCCGGCAGCACGCGCCGGAGTGGGTGAAGATCCATCGACGACGCGTCCCCGAGGCGGACCGGTGCCGAGGTCTTCCGGTGGTGACGTTGGCCCAGGTGTTCGTCGACGTGGCGGCCACTCTGACGGGTGAGGAGTTGGAGCGGTTCTTCGACACGGCGATCGCGCGGCCGGCTCTGCGACGTCGAATCGCGACGGAATGCGAACGATCTCGCGGGATGCACGGCATGAAGGCAGTACGGAGACAATTGCGACTGTGCTGCCTCGGCACCCGATCCGAGGCCGAGCGAGTGGTGGCTCGGGCACTGTCCGCTCGACAGTTCTTCATGGAGATCAACGCGCGGGTTGGTCCGTATTTCGGCGACCTCGTGGACTTCCGGGCACGGGTGATCGTCGAAATCGACGGACGCGAGTTCCATACGTCGAGCCGAGCGTTCGACGGCGATCGTCGACGCCAGAACCGGCTGGTACTTCAGGGGTGGCTGGTTCTGCGCTACTCCGCTGTACAGGCCTTGGGCGAAACGCGACGCGTGGTCGACGAGATCATCGAGGTGGTCCGGCGTCGTCGACGTTCGATCGATGCAGTCGGCCGAGCGCTGCCGCGGACGTGAGCGTTCAAAAGCGTGCGCCGAACGCGGGATTCCGCCGAGGAGAGTCGGTAGTGAACGCTGAGGTGCGTGATCAGAGGCGGCCCTGTTGGACCGCGATGACGACGAGGGCGATCACAGCAATCGTGAGGATTGCTAAGAGCGCCAAATGAACTGGATCAGTGGAACCTGGCGGTCGAACCCCGTTCGAACCCCTTTTCTGGAGCATGTCACAGACTGTAGGTCACTTTCTCGGTTTGTGCACAGTATGAGTGGTACAACCGAAAACCACTCCTTTGCGAGCTCGCACATATGTTCGACAATAGGTACAGTCGAGTGCGGCGGAGCTGGGAGGGAAGCCCGGCTCCGCCGCCCGATCCGTGCCCCGCAGGCAAGTTCTCGAGTTCGCAGACCGGGTGATTCGTCTGTGGTTGACTTGGCCCTCCAGGTCGGGATACCAGGAAAGCTCTGCAAGGTGAACGGTCTTCGTCAGTGGTGGTCGCTTCCCGTCGACTACGGGTGGAACGTTGCGTATGCGCGTTCGCAACGAGGATTGGACATCACCAGGGTTCTCATCGGAATCCTGTGTTGGCTCTACGGCGGTGCCGCGGCGATCGCTCTGACCATTCCGGGGTTCGCCGACAGCAACTTCGCGCGCTGGCCCCTGTGGTTCACCGTCGTCACAACGGTCCCGGTGGGGTTGATCTGGTTGATCGGCGGCTGGCCGAGCTGGCGCGTGTCGATCGCATTCGTGCTGTACGCCGACATCGTGCTCGCGGCTGTTCTGCTCACCACCGATGGACCGTCCGCAGTCCTGCCCATTGCAGCCCTGTTCACGGTCATGGGCGCTTATGTCGCGGGGTTTCACGGGCCCAAGTTGTTGGCGGTCCATCACGGCTTCGCATTCGTCACCGCCGTCACCATCTACGTCTCGGCAATGGTGAACGACCCGGCGGAGCGTCTACAGACCAGTCTCTACTTCGTCATGCTGATCCTGGTGATGTTCGCGGGACCGTTGATCGGGCATTCCTTCCTCATGCTGTTGCGCCGAGACGCCACCGGCGCGTTCTACGATCCGCTCACCGGCCTGCGGAACCGTCGGGGATTCGATGCGGCGATCGGCAACCTGGAATCTCGATCCGGTGCGAACATGTCGCTGGTCGCCGTGGTCATCGACATCGACAACTTCAAAGCGGTCAACGACCGATACGGCCACGAGCATGGAGACGCGGTCATCCGGACGACCGCGAATCGCATCCTCGAGGTCTTCCCGGCACCGGCAGCACGGTTCGACTGGGCGGCGAAGAATTCGCGGCCGTGTGTGTCGACGGCCTCGATACGGTGGTCGAACAATCCGAGCGATTACGAGTTCGTCTGTGCGACGGCACCGACCCTGCACCGTTGACCGCGTCGTTGGGCATTGCCCGTGCCGTGGTCGAGACGGGGGACGTCGAGTCCGCTGTCAACGAACTGCTGGGCCGCGCCGACGAGGCGATGTATCAAGCGAAAAGGCTCGGCGGCGACCGCGTCGCCCTCTACGGAGGCGATTCGCTGTCGAGCGGTGACGTGAACGAACTGCAGTGACGACGCCGAGCCGAGGTCCGCGTCGAAATAGTCACAATGCGGTCGGTACGTTTGTTGTTTGCCGTGGTAACAAAATTGGGCTTCGGTTCTGAAAGTCCACTCCGTCATGGGTTTTCGGCCCGATTTCGAGCCCTGAGGGTTCCGAGCCGCGCGGTCGACTCTGGGAAAGTTCCGTTATCGGAGCGTTATGCAAAGTTATCCAAACGAGATAGTTGTGGTGTCTGTCGTGACACCTCCGTCGTCCACCATTAAGACAGCGAGAAGAAACTACGGAAATCAGGTTTGAAGATCAGCCAACCCCCACGTGACGGGGGTCGTTTTTTCGTGTCAAACTGTGGTGTGACGTTCGCGCTGGCCGAAGCAGGATCTGCAGTCGACACGGACACGGGAGAGCTGACGGTGCAACCGTATTTCGCCCCGGTCTGTCGGCTGGACAACGGCGCGCTCGCAGCGATCGAAGTTCAACTGCGAGGTCCGCAGAACGGCCCGCTCGCCTCCGCCGACGCGCTTAAGCGCGCCGCGAGAGCAATGGACGCCAAGCGGGAACTCGACGCCCTCGCGTGGGGAGTGGCTCGGATCAATCAGTCGGTGCGGTTGCCGATGCTCGTCTCCATGGACGTCGACTCCCTTGCTGCACTCGATTCCGCCACCGAGGAACAGTTGCGCCGCGACATCGTGGTCGTCACCGAGGCGGCACTCGTCGACAGTCCGGCCCGCACCCTCGCCGCGATCGACAAGGCCAGGCGTGACGGCAAAGTGGTGGCCGTAGACGACGTCGGTCGTCGGCCGCAGTCGATGACCCTGCTGCCGCTCATCGAACCCGATGTGATCATCCTCGCCGGATCGATGGTCTCCCGGCGTCCCGATCTCGCCACCGCACGTACCGCGCATGCCGTCTCGGCTCAGGTGGAACGAACCGGCGCGGTGGTGGTGGCCAGCGGAGTCGACACTGCACTGCACCGCACTCGCGCACTCGGACTCGGAGCGACCTACGGGGTGGGTGAGCTGTATCCGGCGGCCGAGACCACCGAGGAGCTCCCCGCGGACGCCGCGGAGGTGATGCCGCCGTTCCCGACCTCGAGTACGCCCGCTGTCGCCGCCGAGTCGCCGTACGCCATCGCGTCCGCAGGAAAGACAGCCACCCGCAGCACCAAGCGTCTACTGGTGGCGATGAGTACGTCTCTCGAGATGCAGGCTGCGGCCGCAGGGCCGGAAACGTTGGTGCTCGGTACTTTTCAGCGAGCAGAGCACTTCACCTCGACCACCCGTGCTCGTTGGGTCTCGATGGCCGAGCAGATCTCGTACGCCGGCGTGTACGGCGTTGGCATGGGCTACGTACAAGAGGGCGGCATCATGCATGCGCCCCTCGATCCGACGGATCCGCTCGTGGAGGAGTGGAACGTGGTGGTGTTGGGTCCGCACTTCTGTGGAGTGCTCGCAGCGATCGATCTGCACCGCGGGGAAATCGACGCCGATCGTGAGTTCGACTATGTGATGTCGTACGACCGCGCGACAGTAGTTCGTTGTGCGCGTGCGATTCTCGCGCGTTTCTGACACGACGACGACCGCGTTCCCGGACGGAATGTTTCGGGCAGCCATGGCAGGGCATACGGCACAGCAGGTAATGAAGTAGTCCGGACTGCCGCATTGCTCAGGCCCCGTGCGTTGAAAAAGCAGCGTACGGGGCTGCCTGAACAGTTACCGCGCCGACGAAGCCGTGTCCACCAACTCCTGCGCGATGTCGCGAAGCTTTCGGTTTGTGCCCTGCGATCGGTCGACGAGCAGCGCGAACGCCGCATCGGCGGTGATGCGATGTATTGCCATCAACATTCCCTTGGCCTGTTCGATCGGTGCTCGTTGCGAGAGTGCCCGTTGAACATCGTTCGGTAGCCCGAAGTCGGTTGCGTTCGCTGCGGTCATGCAGACATTGTTGCGCGACTTGCTCCGACGCAGGTCAGGCCCGAGAAGACGCGCCGAAGACCTGCCGAACAGAGCTGTCCACGTTACCGACTTCGTAGTGTTCCGTGATCGCGGTGTTACAGAACCTCGGCGCTGTCAGGCGGCGGGGTTGGACAGCGGCCGTCCGATCAGGAACTCGAGAGTGCGGTAGGCGTCGGTCCGCCGCCCGTTGCTCGCATTGTCGTGATACGCGGCACCGGCGACGACCACGCCGACCGGAATACGGCCGGACTCGATATCGCGCGCGGTCTGCTCGGCGCAATTGCGCAACACCGGGCAGTCGGCGCACAAGCGCCATGCCTTCTCTGCGCGCTTGCGTCCGTGCCGAGGAAGTTGTTGCGAGTCGTAGGCATCCATGTCTTCGATGCACGCACCCTTGAGGCGCCAGACCTGGTCATCCGTCATCGTCATGATCCGTTTCGCGTCGTGCCGATCGTTCCAGGACCCATGTTCCCCGTCACGCGGAACTCGAAACACCCAAATGCCTTGCGCCGCCGCAGGCCCGCAGGGTCAGACAGGACGACGAGCGGCGACCCGCGACGCTGCGGCGGCCGCCGCGATGGTCACCAGTGCGCCGAGCACGATGGCAGGGCCTTCACCGGGAGCCAGGACTCCGCTCTGCGCGCCGAGTGTCACGGCCGAGACCGGAACGCCCAGCTGGGCTGCCGCGAGTATCCCGAGTCGGGTGGGCTGGCCGGTCAGGCGCATCGCACCGTGCACCGCGATGGCACCGAAGCCCAGGACGAGTCCCAGCACGATCATGTTCGGGTGACTGGCAAGTGCACGCAGATCGAGGGATGCACCGAGCCAGACGAAATACAGTGGTCCCAGGAATCCTTCGGTGATGGCGAACAGCTGTTTGGCAAGGCGTCGCGGTTCTCCGATGGCGGCAACCGCAACGCCGAAACCGAAACCGGCCAACATCACCGAGGCGTGGGTGTGGACGGCGAGTGCCGCGAGGCCGAAGAGCAGAACCAGGTTGAGTCGCAGTTCGAGCGCGAGTTTGCGCTGAGCAGACACCCGATGCACGCGGCGGCGCAGTCCCGAGATGTCGAAGTGTCGCAGGACGACGAAGATCACCGCGGCAGCGAGCAGAACCGTCGCAGATCCGAATGCGGCCGGACCGGCCCGCTGTGGATCGATCACGAGGGGCAGCGCGACGATGCAGACGGCATCGGCGAGCGCGATCTGCGGCAGGAGGGCCATCAGGCCCGGAGCGGTCATCGCGGTGGATTCGACGATCGGCATGATGACTGCGGCCGAGGACGACGCCATCAACACCGCGTACAGACCGAGGTGAGGCGGATCGAACGCGGCGGACACAGCCCAGCCGAGCGCGGTTGCCAGCAGCCCGACGGCCACCGCCCGTGCAGTACCGACCCCGAGGCCGATGCGCAGTCGCGGATCGCGAATCGGAACCTGACTGCCGGCCACGAACATGACGAGCGCAAAGCCCACCTGCGCGAGGAAGCTCAGCGTCTGCTCGCTCGGGTCGACTACGCCGAAGCCTGTGTAGCCGAGTGCAATTCCGGCGACGAGTTCTCCGATGACGACGGGTATCCGAAGCCCGCGTGGAAGCGCCAGCAGTGGGCCGAACAATCCCACCGCGGCACACAGGGCGAGCGTCTCGAAGGTCATGCGCCCGCGCCGGTGTCAGGCAGAGTTCAGCGTCGGGCGTCGACTCGACGGCAGCGCCGACGCAACGAGATCACGAGGATGCAGCGCCCCCTGCTCGGTCATCATCACCCGCATCCGATACTCGACCACACGCAATTGCGCAGCCAACGGGCTACGCATCAGCGCGAACTCGTAGTCCGTACCGGCGGAGCGGAATTCGGTGTCGAGATCGGTCATGTCATCGTCTCCTCGAACGTGGGTGATTCGTGTCGACGAGTTCAAGGACGACAGTCTCGAGCGTACGACGGCACACGCGCCGTGCCGTCGGCACAAAGGCTCTCTTTTCGAGGACACTCGGCCCTTCTCGTGGTGATCGGCGTTGCCGACGTTCACATCACGATGACTGCGGCGCCCGCGAACCGGCCGTGCCGCAGATCGCGCAGGGCATCCGGTGCTCGCGAAAACGGGTACTCCGTGGTCTGCACCGTCAAGTCGATTCGACCGCAGATCTCGAGGAATGCCCGTGCATTCTCCCTGGTGTTCGCCTCGACACTGCGCAAACGTTTTTCGTGGAACAGGTGCCGCTGGTAATCCATGGCAGGGACATCGGTCATGTGGATACCGGCCAGGACGACGGTTCCGCCCGGCACGAGTGCCTCGAGCGCTGCGGGGACGATCTCACCGACCGGAGCGAACACGATCGCTGCATCCAGTTGCTGCGGCGGGGCGGCGTAGGTGTCCTGTGCCGAGTCGAGACCGAGGGACAGCGCGAACTCGCGCGCAACAGGATCCCTGGTCATCACATGCACCGTGGCACCGGCCGAGCGGGCGAGCTGCGCGACGATATGGGCGCTGCCGCCGAATCCGTAGAGGCCGAGTACGCCTTGTTCGGGGAGCTCGGCAAGCAGCAACGCTCGGTAACCGATGATTCCCGCGCACAACAGGGGCGCGAGTTCGGCATTGCGGTATCCGTCCGGCAGCGTGAGAGCGTAGTCAACGGGGACAACCGCCCACTGCGCGAAGCCTCCGTCGTGATCCCAACCGGTGTAACGGGATTCGGCGCACAGATTCTCCTTTCCAGCGGTGCAGAACGAGCAGGTCCCACACGTGTGCCGAAGCCACGGAACCCCAACTCGATCTCCGATGCGAAAGGCAGTGCCGCACTCCTCGCCGAGGGCGGCAACGACCCCGACTATCTCGTGCCCGGGGACGACGTGAGGTTCGTGTACCGGAAGATCGCCCTCGACGACGTGTAGATCCGTCCGGCACACCCCGCAGGCCTGCACCGCGATCAACAATTCTCCCGATGTGGGGACGGGACGAGGTTCGTCACACAGATGCAGCGGAGAGTCGTCGACGGAGCCAGGAACGCTGGTGCGCCAGAGCTTTCCGCGTTCTTCCGTACCGGGGATCGAAGAGTTCACGAAGTGGCCACCGCGGCAAGTGAGTCGGCAATCGTCCCGGAGGTGTCGATCACGGTTGCACTCGGCCAGGGGCGTCGGGCACCGGCCATGGCGTCGTACACGGCCTGCGACGCGTCCGAAGCGCCGCGTGGGCGGGTCGCAATACGTTCGAGGGCAACATGTTCGGGCGTTCGGCATTCGAGCTCGACAAGATCGCTGTGGGTGCCGGCGGCCAGTTCGAGCGCGTGCTCGCGCGACTTCTCGTCGTTCCACGAGGCGTCGATGACGACCGAACGGCCCATCCCTACCTGCTCGCGCGCTCGGTGCATCAATTCGGCATAGGTGGATGCTGCCTTCTCGGGGGTGTACAGCCCGCATCCGACTGCCGACGGATGCGGAGACCGTGGATCGAGTCCCGCGCTCTCCTTGCGCACCACATCGCTCGACAGCACCACCGCCCCGGTGCGTTCCGCGAGTGCGGCGGCCACCGTGCTCTTGCCGGTGCCGGGCAGGCCTCCCACCAACGTGATGGTGATGGCCGACGACGCCAGGTGGTCCAGCGCGAGTCGCATGTGGGCGAGCGCGTCGGTCTGCGAGGCCGGATGACCCTGATGAAAGCGAAGGCAGGCGACCTTCGCGCGAACCGTTGCGCGGTAGGCGATGTAGTGATCGATCAGAGAGCAGGGAGGATTGTCCTCGGTCGCCTCGAGATACGACGCCACGAAGCGGCGAGCCGCGTCGGGGCGTCCTTGGAATTCGAGATCCATGCCAAGCAGGCGACGTCGTCGATTCCGTCGAGGAAGCGCAGTCGGTCGTCGAAATCGAGACAGTCCAGTATTCGTGGGCCGTCCGGTAGGCAGAAGATGTCGTCCGAGAGAAGGTCCCCGTGCCCGTCGACTATGCGGCCCCGCGAGATCCGATGGTCGAAGAGGGCCGCACGACCGGCGACGTAGCGAAGAGATCGATCCTCGAGCTCGTCGACGAGTGCGGTGTCGATGACGCCGACCGCGAGTGTGCGCAGCTCGCGAATGTTGTTGCGCCACCGCTCGTCCAGAGCGCTCTGTCGCCCCTCGTCGTCGATGCGGGTACTTCGAGGACTGTTCCGATGGGCAACCGCGACAGTCTGCGCGACGAGGTCGACGACGGTGCCGATATCGTCGCCTGCCGCGGCGCGGGTGGACAACCGGGTGGAATCGGGGAGGCGTCGCATCTTCAGCAGTGGTTCGGCGGGCCCGCCGCCCGGATCGGTGAGCTCGGCGATACCGATATATACATCGGGCGCAAATCGGGAATTCAGTACGAACTCGCGGTCGCATGCGGTCCATCGGGAATCGACGGTACGGAAGTCGAGGAAGTCCGTCTCGATCGGCTTCTTCATCTTGTAGGCGACATCACCGAGTAGAAACACGTAGGCGCTGTGCGTTTCGTGGACCTCTGCGGTGCCGACGACCGCCGGGCCTGTTCGGTCGCAATCAACTACTGCAGGCATTGTGCATCCTTCGATGGTTTATGGCAAAGAACAAGATCGACGGCACTACCGCGAAGGATGGTCGCGGTCCTGTAGAAAGTGTTGCCAGTCCCTGTCCCACTGCCGCATTCGTGAACGTTCGCCGGCCCTGGTGGTGAGATAGACGAGACCACCGACGACGACTGCACCGAGGAACCACACGAACACGGCCGTGGCAGTTCCGTTGACGACGGCACCGGCGGCGGTCTCGGGAGCGCGTACGCGGTTTCCGTCCGCGTCGCGCCAGATCGGAGTCGTCTCACCGATCTGCACAGCGGACGGCACCTGGGCCGATCCCGACCGGATGGAGCCGTCCGGCGCGCTCCACTGCACAGTCGCGGTACCGCTGGCGGGCACGGCACCGTCCGTCTCGGACCTCTCGGTCCTGACGGAGTCGATCACTCGGGCATCGACTCGAACGTATTCTGCGCGTTGCTGTTGCGCCCGCAACGACAGGTCGCTGTACGTCACCGAACCGATCGTCGCTGCCACAGGAACCAGCAGTAGAAGCACCGCGATCCCGACGGCGAAAGCCGCTCGTTCGATCCTGTCCGGCAGCCGCATCAGTGGATTGGAGATCCACGGACTGTGTCGCCACCAGCGGTGCGCGAGTTCCGAGATCATGACCGTCACCTACTCCCACCCGAAGTGCATTCGTCTCCTACGAGTCTCCGGCGTCGAGCAGTGGATCCGGAAGGGCACAAGGTCCCGATGAGCGGGGGGCTGTCGGCAGTTCGAGGACTCAACGCACCACGAGAATCGGGCAGCCCGATGCATGCACCAGCGACTGGCCGACCGACCCGGTGAACGGACCAGTCCATGGCCCGTGCCCGCGGCTGCCGACCACGAGGAGGTGTGCGGTGGCCGATGCGAGTCGAAGCTCGTGCTCCGCGGACGCGTCGAGCAGATGCAGATGCACGTCGACTGTGGGATGCATGGACTTGGCAGCGTCGAGGCGTCCACCCAGCCATTCGAGTGCTCGGATCTGTTCCAGCTCGGCATCGTTCGCGACAGGCCGACGGTGGGGCGATCCGACGTGCAGCGCGGTGAGTGGCACCTCGAGTGCATCGGCGAACCAGAAGGCCGCCTCGATCGCTCGGGTGCAGGAGTCGGAGTGATCGACGCCGACGACAACCGGAGAGGTCGGCGTGAGATCCGCGTGCTGGGGACGCCACACCAGGACCGGACACGTCGATTCTTCGACGATGCGAGTTGCGTTGCGGCCGAACAGGACATCTCGGATCGGGCCCGATTCACGACCTCCGATGACGATCAGATCAGCAGTGTGCGAGAGCGCGCCGAGAACGGAGGCGATGGGATCGTCCGTCAGAATCGAATCGATTGCGATGCGGGGATCGAGACCGAAGAGTTCACGGCGAGCCGATCGAAGAAGGCGTCGACCGTGCAGTCGCTCCAACGACCGGGCCGATTCGCGGGAGGTGAGTGCGTGCACCAGCCGAATGCGCGCGCCGGTGACAGAGGCCAGGCCCGCGGCCCAGGTCAGGGCGTCGCGGGACTTCACGGTGCCGTCGAGCGCGACGACGATGTCACCCCAGCCGGTCTTCGCCCAGAAGCCGGGAGCGACCGGGTTGTCCGTGGGTTGGTGTCGCGGCTCTGCGCTCACCATGACCGGCCTGCCATGGGCGGCAGGGTGCGGCGTATCTCCGCCGAGACGGTCTTCAGGTCGTCGTCGATTGCTCGTTCCGCGTGCAGGCGCTCGAGTTCGACACGGGCACGATTGGACGTCAGTGGGAACAGGTGGCCGTGGACGCGCGCGGTCGCGTACAGGCGGTCGTAGGTGGTGCGGACTGCGTCGTCGACGACTGCGCGCGTCAGATCGGGGAACCTCGCGGCGAGCATCGCGGCGATCGACGTCAATTCGTCGTTCAGCAATTGGGTGGTCGGTGGTGCGTCGGTGATGGTCATGAAGATCGGCTACCTCGCGCTCATGGAGATGGAGTGCTCCTCCCCTGAGCGTTCCCGCCGCGGCTTGTGCGATGTAGGGCCTTTTGTCGACGAGCTCGTTACCGAAGGCCCCTCTGTCCTGTGATGCCGCCTCGTAGCGTTGTCCACGCTGCCCGATGCCACCACCACACGAGCTGTACCGACCGAAGGGCCCGTCATGGGAACGAACAGAGTTTTCGCACTCGTCATCGGATGTGTGGTCTCACTCGTCGCATTCGCTGTGCTCGGCGTCGGTGTACTTCTGTTCTTCGGTTACGTCGCGCAGGACGACGAGGGGCGAATCAGTTTGCCGACCGCACCGTTGACGACGGCCTCGAGCGCACTCGTGTCCGAGGATGTCTCCCTTGTCGATGCGATCGACCCGCAGGTGTCGGACAGAATTTCGGTCTCGGTCCGAGTCACCTCGTCCGACCCCGCGCGCGAGGTGCTGATCGGGATCGCGCCCACCGAAGATGTTCGTGACTACCTGCGCGGTGTGGCGCACACCGTGGTGACCGATGTCGAGTTCTCTCCCTTTCGGGCTGGATACGACAACGTCGCTGGAAGTGACACCGCTGCTTCGCCGCTGGATCAGCCGTGGTGGTCCGCCCGCGCAAGTAGCACGGGGACAACAGAACTGGAGTGGAAGCCGCAGGGCGGCTCGTGGACGATGGTCGTCATGAACGCCGACGGGAGCGCCGGCGTCGACGTGGACGTGAGGGCAGGCGTTCGAGTGCAGTCACTCGGACCGGTGGCTGCTTCCGTGCTCGCAGCGTCGGCGATCCTTTTGGTGCTCGGTGTCGGGGCGATCGTCTTCGGTGCGTCCGGGCTCGGCAGGCGGGCGGCTTCCGAGACCGCGGCGGTATCGAAGCCGCTCGACGAACCGGACGCCCTGCTCAGCGCTACCGAACAGTCTCGATATCCGGTGGTGCTCACAGGCACACGCCCGGAGTCACTGTCCCGGGGGCTGTGGCTCGTGAAATGGATTCTGGCAGTGCCGCACTACATCGTGTTGGTCTTTCTCCTGGCAGGCTTCTTCGTCACGACCTTCGTCGCGGGGTTGGCGATCCTGTTCACCGGGAAGTACCCGCGTGGTTTGTTCGACTTCAATGTGGGAGTTCTCCGCTGGGTGTGGCGCGTGCAGTTCTACTCGTACTCGGCGTTGGGGACCGACCGCTTCCCGCCGTTCACGCTGCACCGCACGGACCATCCCGCCGACCTCGTGGTGGACTACCCCGAAAAGCTATCGCGCGGAAAAGTTTTGGTGAAGTGGTGGCTACTGGCGATCCCGCATTACCTGGTGCTCTCCCTGCTGGCGGGAGGCTGGTACGCGGGCTTCCGCATAGCGGGCAACGGCGGGGACGCAGGGGCTACGGGCCAGCCGTACATCTTCGGATCCGTTCTCGGCGTGCTCGTCCTCATCGCCGGTTTCTCGCTTCTGTTCGCCGGGCGCTATCCGCGAGGCCTGTTCGACCTGGTGCTCGGCATCAACCGGTGGGTGTTTCGCGTCGCGGCCTATGCGGCTCTGATGACTGACGAGTACCCGCCGTTCCGGCTCGATCAGGGGCCGGGCGAGGTCGAATCAGCTCAGAAAGACCGCGTCGACGACGACGTATCCGGCCACGGCGAACACGAGGTAGGCGAACAAACGTTGTAGCCGTGCGGTATCGACTCGACTTCCGAAGTGCGCGGCCACGAGGGAGCCGACGATCGCGGTGCCTGCGAAGGCGAGGGTGATCGACCAGTCGATGGTCGTACCACTCAGGTGCGAGAACAGACCCGCGACGGAGTTCGCGACGATGATGACCAGCGAGGTTCCGACAGCGACCGACATCTCTATGCCGAGCATCAGCACCAGTACCGGAATGATCAGGAAGCCGCCTCCGACGCCGAACAGCCCGGTCATGAATCCGACGGCAAGGCCGGCCGGAATCGAACGTGGTGCGCAGCGTCTCCAGTTGATGCCCGATGTCGATGTCTTGCAGGCTGTTCCGATATCTCCCCGCTCGGCGAGCATCCGCGCTCCTGCGGCAATCATCACGGCGGCGAAGCCGAGCAGCAGGACCCTGTCCGGAAGCAACCGGCCGAGTGCACTGCCGGCGAACGTCGCGGGAATGCCGGTCGCAGCGAACACGGCCGCCAGCCGCCATTCGACTCGGTGGGCCCGCAGCTTCGGTATCACTCCTACTGCGGAGGCGGTACCGACGACGATCAGCGAGACAGGGATCGCTTCCTCCACGCTGAGGCCGAGGGCGAACACCAACACCGGGACCGCAAGAATCGATCCGCCTCCACCGAGTAGGCCGAGCAGAATTCCGATCACCGCACCGAATCCGAGCGCCAGCGCCAACGTCATCGTGTGTTCACTCCCATGGTTGCTGTTCTCTTTATACCCCAAGGGGGTACTTGACATACCCTAGGGGGTATTGCACACTGTGTCTACCGCCCCGCGAAATTCGCCCGGAGACAGCCAGATGGAGGAAATCATGATCCTCGAGCAGTACTACCTCGAATGCCTTTCCCACGCTTCGTATCTGATCGGTGACGAGAGCACCGGACGCGCGATCGTCGTCGATCCTCGTCGCGACATCGCTGAATACCTGGACGATGCGGCGAAATACGGCCTCACGATCGAGGGCGTCGTCAACACCCACTTTCACGCAGACTTCGTCTCGGGTCACCTCGAATTGGTCGACGCGACCGGCGCGTGGATCGGCTTCGGTGAATCGGCCGAGACCGACTACCCTATTCGGAGACTGCGCAACGGGGAACGTCTGTCCCTCGGCGAGGTCGAACTCGAGATCTTGTCCACTCCGGGTCATACCTGGGAGTCGATCTCGGTCTTGGTTCGCGAGCATCCCGGGGCCACCCCTACCGCCGTGCTCACCGGAGACTCCCTGTTCATCGGCGATGTCGGGCGACCCGATCTCGTCAATCTCGGGGACGGGTCCACCACCGACCTTGCCAGAGCGATGTATCGGACGGTGCACAACACACTGCTGACGCTGCCCGACGAGGTCGTCGTCATGCCCGCCCACGGAGCCGGCTCGTCCTGTGGCAAGAACCTGTCCACCGAGTTGACCTCCACCATCGGCGAGCAGCGAGCGACCAATCCGTCGGTGCAGCCGATGACCGAGGATGCTTTCGTTGCGCTGGTCACCGAAGGTCAACCAGCGGCGCCGTCGTACTTCTCCGCCGACGCCGCGATGAACAAGCAGGTGCACCCGCTGCTGTCACCGAGCCGCACTATTCCTGCGCTGACACCGGAGGAGGTCCGAGACGAGCTTTCCGCCGGCACCCGAGTGCTCGACGCGCGGAGTGTGGACGACTTCGCGGCCGGCCATCTTCGGGGATCGGTCAACGTGGGTTTCGACGGTCGCTTCGCCGAGACCGGCGGCATGGTCGCGGAGATCGGCGGACGCATCGTTCTCATCGCGTACCCGGGGGACGAGCAGGAAGCCGCGCTGCGGTTGGCCAGAATCGGCTCGGACAACGCGATCGGCTACCTGGTGGTGGACCGAGACGGAACCTTTCCTGCGGAGCTGACCGAACTGGTCGAGACCGCTCCACGCACCACGGTCGAGCAACTCGACGCCATGCTCGCAGCGGACGAAGTGACACTGGTGGACATCCGCAATCCGGGTGAACGTGACCTCGGCACGATCCCGGGAGCGACACCGATACCCCTGGCGCAGCTGCGAACTCGACTCGAGCACGTTCCGACGGGTAAGCCGATCGTGGTGCACTGTGCAGGCGGCTGGCGTTCGAGTGTGGCCGCATCCTTGCTCCGTGCACAGGGATTCGAGGACGTCTCGGATCTGCTGGGTGGCTACAACGCCTGGGCCGACGCCCACGTTCCGGCCTGACATTTCACCGAATCGTAGAGGAGAGAATCATGTGTTATCCCGTCACCTGCAACACCTGCAACAAGACCGGCTGGGGTGGTTGCGGCAACCATGTCGACGACGTCATGGCCACGGTGTCCGTGGCCGACCGCTGCACCTGCGGTGAGGCATCAGCGTCACCCGTCTCGGAGCGTCCGAGCATGCGGTCGTTGTTCGGTCGCTGAATCACCCTGGGCAGCGGGGACCTTGTGCCCTAGTACATGCGGTGCGCTGCGGCCAAGCTGGACCGATGATATCGACAACGCGGGTGGCCACCGAACGCACTCGACGCTGGCCGTGGCTCGGCGCAGTCTGCGGAGGTGCATCGATCAACGCGTTCGGTGCCGCGATCGGATTGGTCTCGGGTGCAATCGATCCGAGTCCTGACGTGCAGGGGACGTTGCCAGTCACGCTCACAGCGCTCTCACTGGTGTTGGTCGTCGGCATACCGATGGGGTTTGCTGCGGCGTCTGCCTTCGCAGGCGGCGGACGGTCGGGCCCGATGGCTCACATCGCCGGCGTGCTCCTCGTGGTCTGGATCGTCGCTCAAGCGGTCCTGACCGGTGAGACGAGTTGGTTGCTGGGATCGTTCGGTGTGTTGGGGCTCGTCATCGCTCTCCGCGGTTGGCGGATGACGGTTGCCGCGGGCAAGTCCGCGTATCTGTTGTCGGACGACGCATGAGGTTGCTGATCTGTACCGCGGGTCGGCATGGAGCGACCCACAGTCTGGGCCAGGAAATGGGCCGAGTCTTCGAGCACGAGGGCGTCGACGTCGATGTACGGGCACCGGAATCGGTGACCCGCGTGGACGGCTACGACGCGGTGATCATCGGCAGCGCCGTCTACTCCGATCGCTGGGTTCCCGCCGCGAAGGCTCTGGTCGACAGGGTGTCCAGGTCCGACCATCCACCCGTCTGGCTGTTCTCCTGTGGACCACTGCACTCGAGCGACCGGCCGGTCAACGTCACCTCCGACGCGGCCCACGCAGTGGCGGTGTTGCATGCCATCGCGCACCGAACATTTCCCGGAAGGCTTGATCCCGAGAAACTTTCGGTGGGGGAGCGTCAGATCTTCGAAAACTCCGGAGCAGTCGCAGGAGACTTCCGCGACTGGGTGCTCGTATGCAATTGGGCCCGAGAGATACTCGCCTGTCTCACGGCTGGGACACCGGGCTCGTGACCTTCTGAGATCTGCCTGTACCGAGACGCTGAGCGGACGGGCAGACGTGCTCGTGAATCTCGGCTGCCAACTGCGCCACCGATTCGGTCAAGACCGTATTGGCCTCGATCATGTCCTGAAGCAGGGCGGTGTTCGAAAGTGTATGTACGGCAACCTCACTGCTCACCGAGTCCGCGCGTTTCGCGGAGATCAGCAGAATCGCTCCCTGTAGTCCCGCGATCATCGACAGGAACAGGTTGAGCAGAATGAACGGGTACGGGTCGAATCCGTCGCTCTGGTTGTACATTGCCCACAGCGCCATGGTGCCCAGGAACAGGAACACGAACGGCCATGAGCCCATTCCGTTTCGGACGTAATCCGCCGCTCGCTCACCGGTGGTCAGTGCATCACCGGTTCGGACCCCGGGGTGTCTTCGCCACAGGTTCATTGCTCGCAGGTGTTCGATCGGGAGTGTGCAGCAGTATCCATGCTGCCGAGTGTGGCCGAGGTCGTCGACCAGTGCCAGGGACGAAAGCCCCTGCTCCTCGGGCCTTTCTGCTCCCGACCTGTCGGTTCGGGATACGTCCCGAACCTGCGGTGACTTCCGGCCCTACATGCCGAGTGTCGCAGCGCCGACCATCGACGGTGTGCATTGCTCGATGGTCGAGAACGGCATTGGTTTCGATAGTTGGAGGAAATCCACGATGAAAGCTGCTGTTGTCACCGAGTTCGGCGGACCCTTGGTCGTCAAAGACATCCCTGTTCCGACACCCGCACCCGAGCAGGTGCTGGTGAAGATGGAGACATGCGGGGTCTGTCATACCGATATCCATGCTGCGCAGGGGGATTGGCCGGCCAAGCCGACCCTGCCGTTCGTTCCCGGGCACGAAGGCGTCGGAGTGATCGAAGCAGTCGGATCACAGGTGTCGAAGGATCGAATCGGCGAGCGGGTCGCCATCGCGTGGCTCGGTTCGGCCTGCGGCGAATGCGATCATTGCGTATCGGGCTGGGAGACCCTGTGCGAGAGGCAGCAGAACAGTGGCTACTCGATCGACGGGGCATACGCCGAATACGCTGTGGCCCATGCGAAATATGTCGTCCGCGTTCCCGACGGCATCTCCTCGTTCGATGCCGCTCCGCTGACCTGCGCCGGCGTCACCACGTACAAGGCAGTCAAGGTCGGTGGCGTCACACCGGCACAGCGCGTGGCCATCTTCGGCGTCGGCGGACTAGGTCACATGGCAGTGCAGTACGCCAAGATCGCCGGAGGATTCGTCACCGCCGTGGACATCGAGGACGAGAAGCTCGAACTCGCTCGTGAACTCGGCGCAGACCACACCGTCAACTCGGCGACGACCGATCCGGTGGCGGCCATCCAAGATCTCGGCGGAGCCGACGTCGCCATCGTGCTGGCCGTCATCCCCAGCGTGTTCGATCAGGCATTCCGGTCCCTGCGACGCGGCGGACGGCTGGTGTGCGTGTCGATGCCCGCGCACGGTGTGTTCCCGGTTCCGATCTTCGAGACGGTGGTCGGCGGTATCTCCGTCCTCGGTTCGATCGTCGGCACCCGAAAGGACCTGCGTGAGGTGTTCGCATTGCACGAGGCCGGGCGCACCACGGTATCTGCCGTCTCGCGCAAACTCGACGAAGTGAACGAGTGCTTCGACGACCTCATGGGTGGCCGCGTCACCGCTCGTCAGGTGTTCGAGTTCTGAGCGCGCATGGCCCCGATCTCGGGTCGATGTTCCCGTAATGTCCGAAACGCCGTAGGGTTCGGAAGGGCAGACACGTGCTCGATCAGCATGTGTGCTCACTACGAATCGAGCAGCGATGCACGCGGAGAACCCCGCCCCGGAGCAACCCGTCACCGACGAGTTCGACGACGATTTCGCCGCCGCCCTGGCCGGGCTCGGTCGGTTGGCGATGAGCACGATGTCGCTACCGGAAACCCTCTCGCACGTCGCGGAATTCGCGGTGCGTGCCATCCCGGGTGCCGATGGAGCGGGATTGACGTTGCTGCATCCCAACCTTCCCGCCACGATCGTGGCGAGCGAGGATTTCGTTCGTGTGGTCGACGACATCCAGTACGGACTGGGCCAGGGCCCGTGCATCACCGCAGCGAAGAAGGGCATCACCGTCCGGTCGGGTTCGCTCGACGCCGATCCGCAGTGGCCCGAGTTCGGACCTCGAGTGGGCCGGCTGGGTGTGCACAGCGTGTTGTCGCTCCCGTTGATCACCAAGTCGGTGGTACTCGGTGCGATGAATGTCTACGCGCACAAGCCGAATGCCTTCGACGATCGAGCGGCCGAACTGGGTGAGTTGTTCGCCGTGCCCGCGGCGATTTCGGCTCAGAATGCCCGTGCGTTGGACAGTGCAGTGCAGCTGACCAAGCAACTGGAAAAGGCATTGGGCAGTAGAGCCGTGATCGATCAGGCCATCGGCATACTGATCAGTAGAACCGGATGCAGTGATGCCGAGGGATACGACAAGCTTCGAGACATCAGTCAGACCGAGCACAAGAAGATCGCTGTAGTGGCCCAATCCATGGTCGCCGAGGCGATGAAGGTGGCACGCGCGCGTCGCCGACGCACATAGACCGGACAAAAGCGCGTAGCGTCGACTATGCGGGTGCACTCGAGGCATGGACTCCGACTTTGGCCTCGCGCCTGCACCGGACGATGGAGATCCATCGTGGCAGGATTCACGGAAGAATCGAACAGGCGGTCGGGCCGCACGGGATTCTCGATGAAATTGCAGCCTCGTCTGCTCGCCGATCTGGCGCGATTGACCACAGCACTCGACAGCTCCACCGTCGACCTGGCACAACTGGTGGACCGACTGTCCGCGGATATCGACGCGGCCGTATCGGCCGTGGTCTCGATAACCCTCACCGTGATCGTCGACGGTGAGTACTTCGAGGTGTCGGCATCGACGGGGAACAGTGCCGACCACGAGCCGGCATCATCGCTCAGGCTCACCCTCACCGACCCGCTGAGCATCGGCACCGAGAAGTATCTGCTCATTCTGTCCGGCACCGCAGGCGCTCTCGTGGACTTCGCCGCCGATGTGAGTTTCACACTCGGACTCGGCGGCGACTCCGCAGTTCTCGATCGACACCTGCGCGGTGCGGGCGAAGAGGGGTCAGCCCACGCGCTCGCTTCGGTGAGCGAAGTGAATCAGGCGATCGGAGTGCTCATCGCCGGCGGGCGCAGCGCGGCGGAAGGCCGTGCCGAACTGCACCGATTGGCAGCGCAATCCGGGACGCCCACAGCCGAAGTGGCTCGAAGAACCCTGCGTGACGCACGCGGATGGTTTCCGCCGCAGGGTTCCTGACCCACAGTGTCACCGCCGGGATTCAGCGGAAACGATGCTCGATGACGCTGCGAGGCAACTGCAATGGGCTCGGGTAGGCCACGAGAACCCTGTTGCCGTCCGGATCGCACCCGTCGACGAAACTGACTCCGTCGGCTGTGTGGGCGTACGTGGACGGGTAGTGCTTGCGGAGCCGAGCCCCGATCTCGTTGAGTGACTCGGCGCGTTGAGCCGACCACATGATCTCGCTGACTCCCAGAGCTGTCACCGGTCGCGGCAAAGACTGAGGGTCGGCGTGCAGATAGATCTGAAAGCCGTTTCGCGCCAGCAACAGTGCGGCGTCCGCTTCTCGGAGGGAGACGGTGAACTCGAACACCGAGCAGTAGAAGTCGATGGACCGCTCGAGTTCCCGAACCCTGATCAGCGCCGATGCCACGGCCACCGTCGCAATGTGCGACGGTGTGGGCACGGCGGCCCCGCTAGTGATGGTCCCTCGCATGAACCACGAGCACTGGGCAATGTGCATGCTCTGCGCACTGCGAGCTGACGGATCCGAGGAGCAGTCCGACGAATCCGCCGTGCCCTCGGCTGCCGACGACGAGCATCTCCGCCTCGTGGCTGGCGTCGAGCAGGACCTTTGCCGCAGAACCCTGTCTCACAACTTGTTTCAGGCCTGCGGGGAGGTCGGTGCCGAACGCAGCAGCCGTAGCCTCGGCGAGAATCGTCTCGGCATTCTTCGCGGGCTCGACCTCGACGACATAACCGGTGTCCATGTACGGCTGGTACTGCCAGACATCGACTGCCTCCACCGTGGTCGACAAGGCGGTGGCCAATTGCTGCGCGCGTTGCAGGGCGAGGATCGACGAAGGTGATCCGTCGACTCCCACCACGATGGGGCGGCAGGTCGGCTCGGTGTCGGTCATGAGGATGGGCCTTTCTCGGGTGATGAATCTCTGTCGACGGCGGAGGTGGAGGGTGAAAGCCGCTTTGTGAGGACACCGATGATGTCTCCGGCCCACTCGTCGACCTCGGCGCGTGATCTGTCGTCTCCGTCGCCGGCGTTGATCATTCGGACCACCGCGCGCTCGAACAACGACAATGTCGATCGATCGAGCTTGCCGCCGAACACCTTGTGTTCGATTGCCCAGGACGCCTCGCTCCACTTCGACTTCGCAGTGGGCGGTGTCCCGCTACCTATGGGCCCGCTGGAGAACAGCCACACCGGCCTGGTCTCGAGTTCGGATTGCTCACGGGCGACGAGCGACCGGGCATCACCGAGCCAGCGGCCCATGTAGACGCCGCTTCCGAGTACGACGGCGTCGTACTCGGCGATGCTGTCCACCTCGGCCGCGTCGCGGACATCGACCGTGGCTGTGGTAGCGGTGTCGGCCAGCCTCGCGGTCAGCGACGAGCCCAACCACTGTCCGAGCTCGCGGGTGGAACCGTGACGGCTTGCCGTTGCGATCAGGATGCGCATGATGCCTTCTGCCTTCTTTCTCGAGGTACGGCGTTCGGTCAGCAATGGAGTTGTGCTGTCAGAAGATTCACGGACTTGCGGTACTGAGCGAAGTCGATATCGCCACGCGCGTACCGAGCGGCGAACAACTCCTCCAACGTGTTGGGACCGGTAACGGCGCGCGCTCTTGACCAGGCGGGAGTGCGAACCCCGGACCGCAGCACTGCGAGCAAACAGAGTGCTGCGACAGCGAAAGCGAATGTGAGGGAGAGTGTCATGCCGGTCGGTCCTGTCGGTGGTTGCTCGTGAGGATCACTGACGACGACTCTGCCGCGCGGGAGCGCCTGGAAACAGGGACTTAGGACCCTCACCGGTCGCCGAAGGTGTTCGCGGTGAGCGGCCGAATGGATCTGCACCACCCGGTATTCCGTCGTCCGTCGCCGGTCCCTGCCCATTGGGTACTTCGTACCCTTCCGGGCCGGGTCGACGCATCGCTAGCGTGCAAGTGGACAGCGGAACACCCCACAGAGAAGAGCCTGTCATGAGGAACAATGCATCCCATTACGATCGGGTCGGTCGCTCCTTGCCGTCCGACAGTGATCGGCGTCTGACCCTGACTCCACCGAACGAGAATGACTGGGAAACAGGTGAAGTCGACGGTGCGTGGCTGTCGTACAGTGACGACCTCGACTACGAAGCACCCGATCTCGTCGCTGCCCTGTCGCGGCGGCTCGGTCCGATCGATCGAGTGCTCTATCGCCTCGACGAGTGGCAGAAGGCACCCCGGCGCGTCACCGTAGGCGCACGGAGAATTCACCTGGACGGCTACCGGTTTCAGCCACACCACACACTCGGTGTTCGCACTCGCGACGGCGACAGTGTGACGCTGCTCGTGGTACCGCCGTTGATGAGTGGGCTTGCGGCGCAGGTAGTACTACACGGTGCCGGTCAGCGCGGAAACACAGAGACGGTGCAACAGTTGCTCGGATTGACGTTGACCGACGCATCCGGCAGCAGCACCGAAGACAAATGACAGTTCTGGTCCCGACCGAGGACGGCCGCAGCCTCGAAGTACTCGATACAGGGCCGGTCGACGCGCTTCCACTCGTCTATCACCACGGCACCCCGCAGGGTGCAGTACCGTTCCCGACGCTCGAACGGGCAGCTGCTGCACAGGGATTGCGGGTCGTCTCCTACTCGAGGCCGGGGTACGGAGCGTCCACTCCGCGTCCGGACGGTGCCACCACGGCCCAGGTTGCCGACGACGCCACCGACACGGCAACGGTGCTCGACCACCTCGGCATCGGCGAATTTCTGACGATCGGCTGGTCAGGTGGGGGACCGCGTGCATTGGCCTGTGCAGCAATACTGCCCGGGCGGTGCCTCGCGGCCGCCTGCTGTGTCGGGATCGCACCCGCCGCCGACTACGACGGCGACATCCGCGACGGAATGGCCGAGGAGAATATCGACGAGTACACGGCCGTGTTCGCCGGCGTCGAAGCCTTGGAGTCGTTTCTCGATATCCGAAAAGGGTTCTTCGGTGTCACCCCGGACCAGGTAGCGGCAGGATTGGGAGCGTTGGCTCCACCGGTCGACCGCGCCGCGCTGACCGAGGGACTCACCGAGTACCTCGCCGCATCGGTCAACGCGGCCGGACGTCAAGGCATCGTGGGCTGGCGTGACGACGACCTGACCCACACGCGCCCATGGGGATTCGACCTGAGCGAGATCAGCACACCGGTGTCGATATGGCAGGGCAGTCTTGACACGATGGTTCCGTTCGCCCACGCTCGTTGGTTGGCGGCCAACGTCGCAGGAGCGCAGGCCCACCTGATCGAAGGAGAGGGACATATCTCCCTGATGAGCCGGGTCAACGACATTCTGGACGATCTCCGCCGACTGGGCGGGGTGTTCCCGAAAGGTTAGGCGTGTTGCGCCGTCGCAGCATGCGCGGCGATGGTGCGCAGCATCTTTCTGCTCATGACGAATCCGATGGGCTCGACGAAGTAGCGTCCGAAGACCAAGCGGCTCTTCAATGTTGCAGCGTGCGAATACCGTCCCCGCTCGATCAGTCGAGTTCTTCCACCGGGCAGGGCGCGCAGATGAAACGACCAGAGCGCCCGGTCGGCCGAGTCGGGGTCTGCACCGAGCAGCACGAAGGCGGTGCCGTCGTCGACCAGTGTCACTGTCAGAGGTGGTGATTGGGGATGCAGGAGCACGGAGTCGCCGACCTCGAGAGTCTGGAATCGAGGGTCGATTTCCGTCGCCGACGTGATGTTGCAGCCGACCATGTTCTCCAGTCCGCGGTAGCTGTAGAAGCCGGCCCGCTGCTGTCCGAGCTGAATCAACCAAGGCCACACGAGATCAGGCGTCGTGTCGACATCGATTGCATGGGTGTACGTCCACGCCGGGTGTGGCACGCTCTCGTCACCGGGCAATGTTTCATTCACCTCGGCCGGCGTCGCGCCCCACGTCGTGCGCCACTTGCGCAGAGGAATCGAGGCCAGGACATGGAACGCGATGAGGCCTGCGCCACCGGCAGACTCGGCCAGTTCGTTCATGGTGACTTGTCCCCCTGTTGTGAGATCGATGTCAGGCATCGCGTCGGCGAAGGAGATATGCCGCGAGGGCGAGCAGCAGGACCGTCCACAGCGCTGCGACTCCGAAACCCTGCCAGGGAGTGAGCAAGTCGGAGGGAGCTTGCCGGGGTGAGGCGATCAGACTGCCGGCCTGCGAGGGCAGGTACGCCTGGATGTGCCGTCCCACGGTGCCGGGAATCAGTTGGGTGAGCGGTGCCAGTACGAGAACGAACCCGATCATGCCCGTGATAGCTCCCGCGGTGTGTCGGACGATGGCACCGACGGCGACCGCCATGGCGCCGAGCAGCGAAAGGTACAGGCCGGCACCGATCACCGCTCGCAGCACGCCGGGATCGCTCAGCGACACAGATGCTTTGGAGTCCATGATGGCCGAACCGAGGAAGAATGTGGGGAATGCCGTGATCTCGCCGATGACGAACACGACGGCCATGAACACACCGGTTTTGGCCGCCAACATCGGTATTCGTGAGGGCACCGCCAGCAGACTGGCCCTGATCGTGCCGCTCGAGTATTCGCTCGTGACCACCAGGACGCCGAGTACGCAGACCGCCAACTGGCCGAGCTGGAACCCTGCCCCCAGGATCTGGCGTGCCGGGTCTGTGACGATCTGAAGCTGGGAAACCGGATCGACGTTGTCCCAGTAGGCGACGGTGAACCAGGTGAAGAATCCGGTGAAGCCGATGGTGACGATCACCAGTGCGGCCAGGGACCAGATCGTCGAGCGCAGTGAGATCAGCTTCGTCCACTCCGATGTCACCAGTCCGAGGACATCGTCGCGATGATGTTCTCGCTCGGGGGGCTTGGTTGCGGTGCGCGGTGCGGTGATACTCATGATGTCGCCTGTCCGCGAGAGTGAGTGACGAGGGGGCGGTCGTGTTCGACGTCGTCGAGGTGGGTGAGTGTCATGAACGCTTCTTCCAGCGATGCCTCCTGCGGGGTCAGCTGGTAGATCGCGATGTTCTGCTGTTGGGCGAGCTCCCCGACCCGGTGTGCCGAGAGATCGTGGACGGTGAGTCCGTCGTGGCCGAGTACGTCGGTGGTACCTCCGGCCGCTGCGATCGATGCGGCGAGACTCGTCGAATCGGAGGACGAGACCAGCACCGACGCTCGACTGCTGCGAGCTATCAGCTCTGCGGGAGTGCATTCGGCGATCAGCTTGCCGTGATCGATGACCACGAGGTGGTCTGCGGTCTGCGCCATCTCGCCCATCAGATGGCTGGAGACGAAGACGGTTCGTCCCTCTCCCGCCAGGTTCTTCATGAGGTTGCGCATCCAGTAGATGCCGTCCGGGTCCAACCCGTTGATCGGTTCGTCCAGAATGAGCACCGCCGGGTCGCCCAGCAGGGCTGCAGCGATTCCGAGTCGCTTCCGCATGCCGAGCGAGAACGATCCGGTACGTTCGCCGCTGACGCCGCGAAGCCCGACCAGCTCCAGAACATAGATGATTCGGGACGTTGGAATGCGTTGCGTACGAGCCAGATACAGCAGATGCTTGTAGGCCGATCGCCCTGGGTGGACGGCCTCGGAGTCCAGTAGGGTTCCAACGGTGAGCAGCGGCTTGTTCAACTGGGCGTACTCGACGCCGCCGATCAGTGCAGTGCCGGCGTAGGGACGATCCAATCCGACGATCAACCGCATCGTGGTGGACTTACCGGACCCGTTCGGTCCGAGAAATCCTGTGACAGTGCCGGGTTCGACAACGAACGACAAGTCGTCGATGACGAGCTTGTCGCCGTAGCTCTTGCTCAGCGCGCGTACTTCGATCGGATAAGGCATGGTGTTCGTTCCCCTGTGGCGGCGAGTCGTTCGGAGTGAGCAGACGTGCGCTCAGGCGGCGGGACGGTGTTCGTCGATGCGGTGGACCTCGATGGTGCAGTCGTCCAGCACTGCGGCGATCGCAGCGACTGCGACGAGGACGGGTGCGACGATCGCGACCGCGACACCTGCAGTCACGGGTATCTCGATGATGGTGTGCCCCTGATCGTTCTTCACCACGATTCGCCGAATATTGCCGTCGTGCAGCAACTTCTTGACCGTCTCGGTCAACTTCTCACCGCGAACCTGGAGTGTGTCGGTGGTCGGGGTGGATGGGGTGCTGTCGGATTCGCTCATGGCTACAGCCTGCAGTCCCGGGCTTCGCTCGCGTAGGGCATTTGTACCCTCGTTCGTGGGCGAACGACAGTCCGCGCGCGGGCAGGATCACTCGGGATCTGCCAGTGCCACTGCGGTTGCGGTGATCCGCGCGAGGCGGCGGCCGGGCGACGGAACGACGGTGACCGGGCAGTGCGCACGCGCCAGCACCGACCGGCTGGTCGAGCCCAGCATCATCTCGCCGTAGCCGCCGCGCCCGTGACTGCCGATCACCAGAAGTTGTGTGCCCTGTGCATGATCGAGTAGAGCCTGCACCGGCCGGTCCTTGACCACCACGGTGCGCACCGCCACCGTGGGATGACGACGTGTGTGCGGCTCGAGCATCCGGGTCAGTTGATCCGCCGCTGCGGGCCGATTGGCCGGCCATTCCAATCCTCGAATCGGAAGTCCGACCGTCAGATCCGCGTCGGACCAGCTGTGCACTGCCGTGAGCGGAGCCGACCGCACGGAGGCCTCCTCGAATGCCAGCGCCACCGCCGCCGCGCTCGCTCTCGTTCCGTCCACCCCGACGACCACCGGATGCGTCGTGTCCAGGCCGTCGCCCGACCAGCCACGGACCACCGTGACCGGGCATCGAGCATGGGTGGTGACGGCGAAACCGATCGACCCGAGTGATCGTTGCTCGGCCCCGCCGAGACCGCGGGTGGCGATGACGACCATGCGGGCGGTGGTCGAGAGGTCGAGCAACGTGGCAACGGCGGGGTTCTCGGACGAGACGGTGTCGATGCCGATCGGACCGGCCGTCGCGCTCACGCGGGACGCCAGCGCCCTGGCCTCGTCCAGAATTGTTCTGATTTCCGATCTCGATTGCTCGACAACGGGTTCGGGGAGTATCCCCACCCCCGTCAGCGCCTTCGGAAGTGGCATCGCCGAGACGAGAACCAGATCGGAGCTGTGTAGGTGTGCGTCGAGAACTGCCCAGCGCACTGCATCCAACGCTGCAGCTGATCCGTCGACTCCGACGACGGTCGGTAGTGAACCCATCGTGCGACCTCCTCGGTCGTGGTGTCGGAACATCCATCAGACGCCTCGCACAGTCTCGGGCGCGGCAGGACAACAACACCGACACGAAGGACTTTGGTCCATTGATTCGGTGACGAAAGGTCGGGCCGGCCGTACCTGCGACCCGTAGGCTCGGAAGTCGAGGCGCCCAGTGTGGACGCAGGTGAGGGGTGTCGCTGTGGTCACGGTGTTCTTGGTGGACGATCACGAGATCGTGCGGCGTGGTCTGATCGACCTGATCGACTCCGATCCGGACCTCGAGGTCATCGGTGAGGCGGGCAGTTGCGCTCAGGCGCTGGCCCGAATCCCGGCCCTACAGCCGGACGTTGCCGTGCTCGACGTGCGCCTGCCCGACGGCAACGGCATCGAACTGTGCCGCGAACTCCTCGATCGCCTGCCGCTCCTCAAGACCATGATGCTGACCTCGTTCACCGAGGATCAGGCCATGCTCGACGCCATCCTCGCGGGCGCGAGCGGTTACGTCGTCAAGGACATCACCGGCATGGAGCTCACCCGCGCGATCAAGGACGTCGGGTCCGGTCGGTCGCTGCTCGACAACCGTGCAGCAGCGGCGCTGATGGACAAACTGCGAGCCGGAACTGCGACTCCAGGACCCATCGACCATCTCACCAGCCAGGAGCGCACGCTGCTGGATCTGTTGGGAGAAGGCCTCACCAACCGGCAGATCGCAGCCAGGATGTTCCTGGCGGAGAAGACGGTGAAGAACTACGTCTCTCGGCTGCTGGCCAAGCTCGGGATGGAGCGGCGTACCCAGGCTGCGGTGTACGCGTCGAAGCTTGCCGATACCGCTCCGTCGGCCGGACAACCGGGGTCGCGGGATGGATGACCACCGCGCGGAGACCTCGTCCTCGTTGCCGCAGTTGCGACTCGGTGAACTGTTGGCCGAGGTTCAGGACCGGATAGGCCGAATCGCCGACGCCAGAGTCCAGGCCGACGGGCTGCTCGACGCCATGCTCGTCATCACCTCCGGCCTCGATCTGGAAGTGACACTGCGCTCCATCGTGGAATCGGCCGTCGACCTCGTCGATGCTCGGTACGGCGCACTCGGCGTCCGCGGCGACGGTCACGGGTTGAGTGCGTTCATCAATCACGGCATGGACGAGGACACACGAGTGGCCATCGGCCCGCTCCCTACCGGGCGCGGGGTGCTCGGACTGTTGATCGACCAGCCGAAAGTGCTGCGCCTCGAGGATCTCTCGGCGCACCCGGAGTCGGTGGGATTTCCGCCGAACCACCCGCCGATGAAAACTTTTCTCGGCGTCCCGATTCGGGTTCGTGACGAGATATTCGGCAACCTCTATCTCACCGAGAAGAAGGACGGCAAGCAGTTCACCGAGGACGACGAGGTCGTCACGAAGGCGCTGGCGTCCGCGGCCGGCATCGCCATCGAGAACTCGCGACTGTACGAGGACTCACGGGTACGCCAGGCCTGGATGGAAGCAACTCGGGACATCGGCACCGAGCTGCTCGCCGGGACGGACATCGACGAAGTGCTGCAGATGGTGGCGCGGAAAGCATTGCACCTGACCGGTTCCGATGCGGCGTTCATCGCGGTTCCCGAGGACGGTGACCAGCCGTTCGAGGATGTCACCGAACTGGTCGTCACGGTCAGCGAGGGGCTCGGATCCGATCGCATGATCGGAGCAGTCATTCCGATCGAGGGTTCGAGCTCGGGATCGGCATTTCGACGTCGAACACCGTTGCGCAAGGAACGACTCGAGTACGGTGCCAAGGAATTGGGCTCGGCTTTCGGGCCCGCACTGATTTCACCCTTCCGCGTCGCCGAGGGCGTGAGCGGCGTCCTGGTGGTGCTCCGCACAGAGGGGCGGGGGCCGTTCGATGATTCCCAACTCGAGCTGGTCTCGAACTTCGCCAATCAAGCTGCATTGGTGATGCAGATCGCCAATTCCAGCCGCCGGATGCACGAACTCGAGGTGTTGTCGGACCGGGACCGAATAGCCCGCGACCTGCACGATCACGTGATTCAGCGAATCTTCGCCGCCGGATTGGCTTTACAGAGCACTCTGCAGCGCACCGAGTCCGAGGAAATTCGGGTGCGACTGTCCAGGACGATCGACGACCTGCAGGACACGGTGCAGGACATCCGGACGACGATCTTCGACTTGCAGAGCACGTCCCACTCGGCCACGCGATTGCGTCAACGCATCAATGCGGCGGTACTCGAACTCACCGAGAACGTCGATATCCGTGCCGTCGTGCGGATGTTCGGGCCTCTGTCGGTTGTGGACACCAAGCTCGCCGATCATGCCGTTGCCGTCGTTCGTGAGACGGTCAGCAACGTCGTCCATCACGCGCAGGGCGACACTGTGACCGTAACCTTGTCGGTGGGCGACGAGTTGCAGATCGTCGTGTCCGACAACGGGATCGGGATGCCAGAGGACACCACCGCCAGCGGACTGTCCAACCTCGGTGCCCGTGCTGTCGAATGCGGTGGGTCGATGAACATCGGTCCCGGCTCCTCCGGACGCGGCACCGATGTGACCTGGTCGGTACCGCTGCCCTGACGGGTGCAGTCGTTCGTCACCTGTTTCGGTGACCTCCGGCCGCTGCGTGGGGTGGGTGTGCGCTCGTAGCGTTCTCGGTGAAGGTGCAGAACCTATCGTCGCACCACCGAGAGGAACCCGATGAACAGTGCACACACCGCCGGACCCGTCGTGGTCGGTATCGACGGATCGGAGACCGCGCTCGATGCGGTCCGATTCGCCGTGCAGGAGGCACGTGGGCGGGGGACGTCGCTTCGTTTGATCCACGTGATCGCCGGCCACGCCGAGCCCGAAACCGTCTACGGCGCTCCGGATGTCGACGGCGACTATGCCCGCACGGCATTGAGTCGCGCAGCGCATGTGGCCGCATCGATCGATCCGGCCGTTGCCGTGGAATCAGTTGTCGCACAAGGGCGTCCCGAATCGGTGATGTCGACCGAAGCGGGATCTGCGTCTCTGCTCGTACTGGGGACCACGACCGGCAGTGCAGTGACCGCCTGGGTACTCGGATCGATGGTCGGAGCCGTGGTCGAAGCATCGCCCCACCCCGTGGCGATCGTCCGGCACTTCGACGCCGAACGCCGCGGACCGGTCGTCGCGGCGCTGGGTGATGCCGACATTTCACAAGCCGATGTTGTTGTCGCTCAGGCGTTTCACGAGGCATCGATCAGGTCGGCCAGCGTGTTGGCGGTGCACACCCAGGCCGTCTCCTCCATTCTCGCGTCCGCCCTCAGTAGACCCGGTGACGGGCTACACCCCGAATCGGCAATGGACGTTCGGCTCGAACCCTTCGGCGCGGACTACCCAGACGTTCGCGTGGCGTCGGTGTACGCCGAGGCCGACTCGGGATCGGAACTCGTGGCGGTCTCCGAGACGGCCCAGCTGATGGTGGTCGGCCACGAGCGAGACAGAGTGCCGGGACGAACACTGACCGCCGTACTGCGGCATGCCCATTGCCCCGTCCTCGTCGTCCCGCACGCATGAGTACCTCGAGGCAGTCTCCGATCGTCGTCGGTGTCGACGGCTCCGGCTCGTCGCTCGACGCAGTCGGGTGGGCCGCTCATGCGGCCGAGTTGCGTGGGGTACCGGTGAAGCTGGTGTCCGCCTATCAAGTCAAGGTCCTGTACACCAGCTTCGTCGCGCTGCCGTCTCACATCGGCTCCGAGGAGCACAAAGCCGCCGAGTCGGTCCTGGCCTGGGCTTCGCTGGTTGCGCGACGGTCGGTGAAGGACCCCGACGGTCTCGAGATCGTGAGCGAATCGATTGTGGGCCCGACGATTCAGGCCATGCTGGAGCAGTCCTCCAGTGCCTCGATGATGGTGGTGGGCTCGCGCGGCAACGGCGATTATTTCGCTGAACTGCTCGGCTCGGTGAGCACCGCGGTGGCCGTTCAAGCGCACTGCCCGGTGGTCATCGTGCCGAAAAGTGTGGAGCTGCATTCGTCGGGAGGCCCTGTTGTCCTCGGCGTCGACGGGTCGCCGCACAACCTGAACGCCGTTCGGTTGGCATTCGACGAAGCCTCGCTCCGAGGAACGGAATTGGTTGCAGTGCACGTGTCCACGGACGAACCGATCTCCTCGCCCGACGCGTCCGCGACCGACAGATCCGATGCGATCGTGTCGAACGGCCGAACCGTGTTGGCGGAGAGCCTGTCCGGCTGGAGCGAACAGTATCCGGACGTCGTGGTCCAGCAGAAAGTGCTGCGCGGCAACGTGGTCGAGAAGATCCTCGAGGTGTCACCGCGCGCCCAGGCCGTGGTCGTCGGTTCGAGCGGACGCAACGGTTTCAGCGACAGACTTCTCGGATCCACGGTTCGTTCACTGGCCCACCGCGTCGACTGCCCGTTGATCATCGCCCGCGGGTAGCTCGACGGGTCCGGCAGTCACGACCACCGCCACTGCCGGATCTCGGGGAGGTCCTCGAAATGCTCTCGGATGTAGGCGTCGTGTCGCGCCAGTTGGTCGCGGCAGTGTTGCCGTAGTGCCTCGGCACCGGCCGGCGTGGTTGTTGCCCGGTCGAGTGCCGCGAGGGCGAGATGGTATCGGCTGATCTTGTTGAGCACCACCATGTCGAACGGTGTTGTGGTGGTGCCCTGTTCGATGAACCCGCGTACGTGGAACCGCTGGGCGTCCGGTCGGCCGTGCACCAGTTGGTGCACCGCACGGGGATAGCCGTGGAACGCGAAGACCACATCGACCGAGGTGGTGAACAGGTCCGCGAACTGCTCGTCGGAGAATCCGTGGGGATGATCGCCGACGGGGAGCAGCGCCATCAGATCGATGACGTTGACCACCCGAACCTTGAGCTCGGGAGTCCACGTCCGCAACAACTCTGCGGCAGCGAGGGTTTCCTCGGTCGGCACGTCGCCTGCACACGCCAGAACGATCTCGGGATCTTCCTCGGCGTCGACCGATTCGGTGCCGGCCCAGTCCCAGCGGGACGCACCTGCCGCTGCATGCGCCCGCGCCTCGGGAAGCGTCAGATACTGCGGGTGACTCTGCTTGTCCACCAACAGAACATTGACGTGACCTCGACTGCGGAAACAATGATCGGCAACCGCGAGCAGCGTATTGGAATCCGGTGGCAGCCACACGCGCACCACATCCGGTGCCAGAGGAATGACCGCGTCGATCAGTCCGGGGCCCTGATGGCTGAATCCGTTGTGGTCGTTGCGCCAACACGTGCTGGTGAGCAGCACGTTGAGCGAGGCGACGGGTGCCCGCCACGCGAGTGTTGCCGCGTGCTGAAGCCACTTGGTGTGCTGGATCAGCATCGACACGCTCACCATGGCGAAGGCCTCGTAGCTGGCGAACAGGCCGTGTCGACCCGACAGCAGATACGCCTCCAGCCAGCCCTCGCACAGATGCTCGCTGAGCACCTCCATCACGCGACCGTCGGGACCGAGATCGTCGTCGAACTCGGTGGTCGGCAACTGCCAGCATCGATCGGTCACCTCGAACACCGCCTGGAGCCGGTTGCTCGCGGTCTCGTCGGGACAGAACAGGCGAAAGTTGCCGCCGCCGTGGGGTTGTGCGTTGTCGAGATAGATATCACGCATCATCTCCCCGAGCACGGTGGTCGTCTCGTGCGACGTGCGCCCCGGGGACTCCACGGTGAGCGCATAGTTCTCCAGATCGCGAATGACCAAGGGCTGCAGAAGTAGTCCTCCGTTCGCATACGGAGTGGCACCGAGACGTTCGGTGCCCGACGGAGCGAGCTCGCGAATCGAGTCGACGGGAGCGCCGTCGTCGTCGAACAGCGATCGGGGGTCGTAGGAGAGCAGCCACTTCTCGAGCTGCGCCAGATGCGACGGGTTCTCGCGGACTCCCGACAGCGGTACCTGGTGCGCCCAGTGCGTGCCCTCGATGAGCTTGCCGTCCACCTCGTGCGGGCCGGTCCAGCCCTTGGGGGTGCGTAGAACGATGGCGGGCCATTCGATGTCGTGCTGTGGTTCTCCGTTGCGGGCGGCGTGCTGGATTGTCTCGATCGCGTCGTGAGCTCGCGTGAGGGCTGCGTGGAGCGCCGGGAACACCTCTCGTGGGTCGTCGCCTTCGACGAACAGGGGTGCCCACCCCTGGCCGCTCAGATAGTCGGCTACCGATTGATCGGTGCTGCGTCCGAGAACCGTCGGTCCGGAAATCTTGCCGTCGTTCAGATGCAGGATGGGCAAGACGGCACCGTCGCGAATCGGGTTCAGAAAGGCCGGGATCTTCCACGAACCGGACAGGGGACCGGTTTCGGCCTCACCGTCCCCGACGACACAGGCAACGATCAGATCGGGATTGTCGAACGCGGCACCGGCGGCGTGGACGAGGGCGTAACCCAGCTCGCCGCCCTCGTGAATGCTGCCTGGAGTCTGGACGCTGACATGGCTCGGAATGCCGCCGGGAGTGGAGAACTGACGGCACAGCCGTCGAACGCCCTCGTTGTCGAGCGAGATGTTCGGGTAGATCTCGCTGTAGGTTCCCTCGAGGTAGGTGTTCGCCACCAACGCCGGACCGCCGTGGCCGGGACCGGTGACGTACAGCCAATCCGAATGGGTTCGACGAATCACCCGATTGAGGAGGGTGTAGATCATCGAGAGTCCGGGACTGGTGCCCCAGTGCCCGAGCAGCCTCGGTTTGATGTGCGCCACCTCCAGAGGACGACGCAGCAATACGTTGTCCTGCAGATAGATCTGCGCCACCGTCAGATAGTTCGCCGCAGCCCAGTAGCGCAGGTCGGCGTCCAATTCATCTGAGCTGTAGGAAGACTCGATCGACTCCACGCTCATCGATCGGTGGGAACGACGACGACGGGAACATCCACCGAATGCAACACCGCACGCGAGGTGGAACCGAGAAGCATCGATGCGAATCCACCCCGACCGCGGCTTCCCACGACGATCAACTGCGCTGCCTCCGACGCACGGACCAGCTCACGAACAGGCCTGTCCTGAACCACCACTCGATGGATGGTGACGTCCGGGTAGTCCTCCGACCAGCCGGCCAGGCTCTCCGCCAACGACGTCTTCTCGGCGAGTTCGGAATCGACCCACGGACCCTCGTCGTCGCGCGTCAACACGCTGCCGAGTTCGAGGTCGCTCCAGGCGTGTACAGCGACGAGGTCGACTCCGCGCAGTGACGCTTCCTTCAGAGCGAATCCGATCGCAGGCTGACTGTTGGCGGTGCAATCCACCCCGACGACAACCGGACCGTCGCTGACGATGTTCGATTTGATTACTGCAACAGGGCATTTGGCATGCGTGACCACTGCGGTACTGACCGACCCGATCAACCCGCCGGTGAACTCGCCCAGACCCCTCGACCCCACGACGATCATGGCGGGAGCGACGTCGAAGTGCGTCAGATTCCGTGCAGCAGAGCCGTGTTCGAGGCGCGTATCGAGAATCAGCGAATTGCCGGCGGCAGTCTTGTGCGCAACATCGACCGCTGCGGTCAGCACACGCTTGGCCTCGACGTCCGGGTCCGAGAATGCACCGATCCGGAGACTGATGGCATCCCCGTAGGTTCCCGGCGCGAACAGAGACGACGTGACCAACTCAAGCGGAGCGTGGCGTCGAACGGCCTCGCGCGTTGCCCAGCGGACCGCGTCGAGCGATGTGGCAGATCCGTCGACTCCGACGACTACCCGACTCGATGCATTCATGACGAATTCCCGTCCATTGACTTGCGTGTGCAGATACCCACCGAGCATGGCTCGGATCGGCTCGCCGCCGACAGAGGCGGAAGTCCTTCGGTGCGAGGCGGAAGTCCCTGCCGGCTACCCCTAGGGGGTATATCTTGCTATCGTCGGCGACATGCATCGAGTGATCCGACGCCGTCGCCAGGGCATTGCCTCGGCGGCCGGATTGCTGATCGCACTGACGATCTTCGGGGTGCTGCTGATGCACTCGGCGACGGCGACCGCGTCGGCGAGCAACGAACACGCTGCCATGGCGTCGGCGATGCACCATGAGGGGCCCGTGCAGGTGGCGGTCGGTGAACACGACTGCCCGGCGGCGCACCAGATGATGCATCCGTGCGCGGGAACCACGGTGTCGTGGGCTGCTCTGTCGGTTCCGTCGACGAGCGTCGACATCGGCTACTCGCTGATATCGGCGGACGGCATCGGTGGGCGCACCGACTCCATCTCGGAGCGTGCTCCGCCGTGGACCCTCTGGGAGCTGGACAGATCGGTGACCTTGCGAGTGTGACAGGGAGCCCGGTGAACGTACGACCACCGGCGGATTCACTCATCCCTGTATTTCGCACTCGTTCAAGGAGTTTCACATGCGTACAACACTCGTCGCTTCGCTGGCTGCTGCCACCGTGAGCGCATTTCTCGTCGCAGGCTGCAGCAGCGACACCTCCGACTCGTCGATGGACGGCCATTCGATGGGCTCGTCGAACTCGTCGTCGGCGTCATCGACCCAGTCCGACGCGTCGGCAGAATTCAACGATGCGGACGTGATGTTCGCGCAGATGATGTACCCGCATCATGCGCAGGCGGTCGAAATGGCGGCAATGGTCCAGGGCCGCACCGACAATCCGGACGTCGTGGCGTTGGCGTCGGCTATCGAGGCCGCGCAGCAACCGGAAATGGACCGGATGACCGCCTGGCTTGCCGAATGGGGTCAGCCCGCGCCCTCGTCCGACATGGGTGAGATGGGCGGAATGGACCACAGCTCGGGCATGGGCATGATGACCCAGCAGGACATGGACGCGTTGAGTGCGGCCACCGGTGCCGAGTTCGACCGCCAGTGGCTGACGATGATGATCGAACATCACGAAGGCGCGATCGAGATGGCGAACAGCGAGATCGCGGACGGGTCGAACACCGACGCGCAGGATATGGCCCGCACGATCGTGGCCACGCAGCAGCAGGAAATCGACACCATGCGGGCGCTGCTCGGCTGACCCGGATCGACACCGAGGGCCGCACTCCTGACCAGGGGGTGCGGCCCTCGAGTAGGCTTGCCACTCGGAGAGTCCTTCTCTGCGGTCGGTCCGAGGGAGAACGTTCACATGGCACGTCCACGGGTATTGGTCATCGGCGGAGGATTCGGCGGGCTGCGCGCGGCCCGGCGTCTACGCGGTGAGGACGTCGACGTCACCGTGCTCGAGCGCGGCACCTCCCACGTCTTTCAGCCACTGCTCTATCAGTGCGCCACCGGTCTTGTGTCCGAGGGTTCGATTGCCAGTCCGCTGCGGCACCTGCTGCGTAAGCAGAAGAACGTGTATGTGGCGCTGGGTGAAGCGACCTCGGTGACCGCGGTGGGTGACGGTGGAGTGGTGACGGCCAGTCGGTTCGACGGCTCGACCTTCGAGCTGCCCTACGACTACCTCGTCGTCGCTGTCGGAATGCAGCAGGCCTATCACGGCCACGACGAATACGTGCAGTGGGCACCGGGGATGAAGACCCTCGACGATGCCCTCGCGATCAGGCGAAAGCTGATCTCTGCCTTCGAGATGGCCGAATCCCTGCCCACCGCCGAGGAACGCCGACCCTGGCTCACGTTCGCCGTGGCAGGGGGAGGCCCGACCGGAGTCGAATTGGCCGGTCAGATAAGGGAACTCGCCTCCAGGGCGTTGGCGAAGGAGTTCGACACCATTCACCCGTCGGAAGCGCGTGTGCTGCTCTTCCACGGCGGTGACCGCGTCCTCGAATCGTTCCCCGATTCCCTGACGAAGAAAGCGCAACGCACCCTCGACGCGGTAGGCGTGGAAACCCATCTCGGAGTTCACGTCACCGACGTCACGGCCACCGACGTCGAGGTCACGGCCAAGGCCGAACCCAAGACCGTCACTCGCTACGACACCCACACCGTGCTGTGGACCGCAGGCGTCGAAGCCGTTCCGTTCGTGAAACAACTCGCCGACGCGATGGGCGTCGAACAGGATCGCTCCGGACGCATCGCTGTGCAGCCGGACCTCTCGATCCCGGGACACCGCAACGTCTTCGTCGTCGGAGACATCATGTCGCTGAACAAGCTCGCGGGAGTTGCGGAAGTGGCGATGCAGGGCGGACGCGCGGCGGGCGCGGCCATCGCAGCAGACCTGTCCGGTTCTGCGCGAAAGGATTTCAAGTACCGAGATCTCGGCACCGCGGCCTACATCGCCCGCGGTCACGCACTGGTGCAGGCCGGGCCGCTGAAGATGTCGGGCTTCGTGGGTTGGGTGTCGTGGGGAGTTATCCACATCGCATTCCTGGCCGGCAACCGCAATCGCGTCGGGACGCTGATCAACTGGGCCGCAACCCTGGCCACCGGCACCCGACGCGAACGTGCCATCACCTACGGCGACCCGGAAACGGCGCGTAAGCCGTACAACTGAGCGAACGCCAACAACCAGGTGCGGGTCAGCCGATGCCGGGGATGAAGCCGGGGTAGACGAAGTGCCCGGGACCTCCGCCGGGCAGCAGTTGGCCCGTCGAACCCGGGTAGTTCATGTTCAGCAGAATCAGCTTGTGCGGGTTGCCATTCGAATCGGCCTGCCAGCAGGAGGACAGCACTCCGTGAAATCCGGTGCAGACGATGCGAGTGCTGTTGCCGTAGGGCGAGGTCAGTCGATTCCTGCTGACGAACGGATTCCAGTAGTCCAGGTCCTGTGGGGTGAGGAATCCGGTGACATCCTGCGGAGCCGACGGACTCGGATACGGCGGCGGAGTGGGCCACTCGTCGGCTGCGGCCGTTCCCGTTCCGAAGGCAGCGGCACCTGCAATGACGCAAGCAATGACAGCGGTGCGACGAAACATCTCGATCGACTCCTTCGCGGGACGGGCACCCAATAGACCACAGACACTCGTCTCGTGGGAACACCTCTGGGTCTGCGTTGCCGAGAGCATCACGATCGCGTCTCGGATTCGTCCGGTCCATAACGCTCGGGACGTTTGCTCGAGGTAACGTCACCTCATCTTCGGCCGATGTAGAGACTCGACCGGTGTAACTCGACGAAAAGGTGAAACAGCGTGCCACGATCTCGACGACACGGCTTCCGGCGAATCGGTTCGGCTACGGCCGTCGCCCTCGCAGTGGCGATTCTCCCGACCGCGCTGATGACGCCCGTCGCGTCCGCGGAAGAGCTGCCTGCGGCTACGACGCAGTCGAGCAACGGATCGAGGATCGAGTCGGTGAACACCCTCGAGAACCGCCAGGTCCAGCTCCAGGTGTACTCGGCGTCCATGAACCGCACCATTCCCGTGACGGTGCAGAAGCCGGCCGACGACAGCGTGTCCCGCCCGGTGCTGTATCTGCTCAACGGCGCAGGCGGCGGCGAGGATGCCGCATCGTGGCAGTCGCAGACCGACGCCGAGGCCTTCCTGTCGGACAAGAACGCCTACATCGTGACTCCGCAGAAGGGCAAGTGGTCCTACTACACCGACTGGCTCCAGGACGATCCGAAGCTCGGCAGCAACAAGTGGAGCACCTTCCTCGGTGAAGAGCTGCCCCCGCTGATCGACGCCCAGTTCGACACCAACGGTCGCCAGTCGCTCGCAGCGCTGTCCATGACGGGCACCTCGGTTCTCAACATCGCGATCAAGTACCCGGGCAAGTTCACCGGCGTCGCGGCGTACAGCGGCTGCGCTCAGACCTCCGACCCCATCGGTCAGCAGTTCGTCAAGCTCGTCGTCGAGACCTACGGCGGCGGCAACGTCGAGAACATGTGGGGACCGCTCGACGGCCCCGTGTGGCGCGAGAACGACCCGCTGCTCAACGCCGAGAAGCTCCGTGGAACGCAGATCTACATGAGCACCGGCAGCGGCCTGCCCGGTGCCCCGAACGACACCTTTGCCAACCCGCGTCTGAAGAACGACCCGGCGACGCTTGCCAACCAGGTCATCGTCGGCGGCGGCATCGAAGTTGCCACCAACTTCTGCACCTCGAACCTGGCCAAGCGCCTCGATCAGCTCGGTATCCCGGCCACCGTGGACTTCCGCCCGGTCGGAAACCACTCGTGGGGCTACTGGCAGGACGACCTGCACAACTCCTGGCCGTTCCTGGCGGGATCGCTCGGAATCTGATCTTTTCAGCACCGAACAACGGCCACCTGCACCTCGTGTGCGGGTGGCCGTTCTTCGTTGTCCGGGGCGGTGGATCGACGTCCTGATCGAACGTATGATCGAACGATGGCACGGCGCGCACAACCTCGACCGGCGTCTGCCGTGCGCCCGTTCAAGCTGCTCCGACCACCGCTGAAGGTGTGGATCGACCTGAACATCCTCTACCCGCTGCCGCCGCACCACGCCTCGAAGTTCAATCCCGAGGGATTCGATGTGCGACGCGTCGTGCCGGGAGATCTGGTCGAATGGTCCATCACCGTGGACGGAGATTGGCTGGGCCGCGTCACGTACGAGTTGATGGCACGAGACCGCAGCGAAACCGTCACTCACTGGGTACCCAGCCGGGCACTCAAGCCGCTGTAGAGACGCAGAAAGCCCCGCCTCGATCGAGGCGGGGCTTTTCTGTGCAATTACCTTCAGAAGCTGTGCTTGCGGGCCTTCTTGGCGAGCTTGCGGGTGGTGCGCTTCGACGGCACGAACAGGTGCGCAGCGCTACGGCGACGGTTGCGTCGACGAATCAGTACGAACGCGACGGCACCGGCTGCGGCTGCGACGGCTGCGATGATCGGAGTGCCGACCTTCGCCGCCTGGGCGACATCCTCGGAGTCGATGTTGCGAACCGTGTTCTTCACGTCGTCGGCGACGGCGGAGGCCTTGTCGGCTGCCTTGTCGGCGACCTGGGAGGCCTTCTCCTTCACGTCGTCGGCATCGACGTTCGAGACCTTGTCCTTGACGGTGTTCTTGACGTCCTCGGCCACGTCGGACGCCTTGTCGGCGACATCGGCGGCTGCGTGCTTGGCTTCCTTGGCGGCATCGGCTGCGGTGTCGGCAACATTCTCGGCTGCGTCGGAGACCTTGTCGGCGGCCTGGTGGGTGTTGGCCTTGGTCTGATCGGCGGCACCCTCGGCGCGAAGGCTGTCGTCACCGGTGGCCTCGCCGGCCTTCTCCTTCGCAGTCCCGGCCAGTTCCTCTGCCTTGTGCTGAGCCTTGTCGATGAAGTCGGCCATCGGTGATTACCTCTTTCGTGTAGGTCGTCTCCGGATACCCGGAGCTGGGGGCGTCGCGGACGACGCCGTTAGGTATGAGTCGAAATCGACGCTCCGAAACATACGTCCGACGGGCGTGTTCCGGGTCACTATCGGTGGGGATGCTCGGTGGCGCGCAGTTCGCTGGTGCCGTCTGGCCCCGCATTGTCAGTTCACGTGTTGGAGAATCACCACGATCGAAGCGATGCCGACCAGCAGAGCGATGTTGGGCTTCCGGTAGCGATGCAGGATTGCGACGAACTCGCGCAGAAACGCCGTCGGTGCGTAGAAACGTGCCGTGTCGGCTCCCGTCACATGAGCGTCGAGACCCAGATCGCGAGTGAACGCGGCCGTTCGCAGGACGTGAAAGTTGCTGGTCACCACGATCATCGGCTCCGATCTCAGATCCGACGACTCCAGAAGGTCCCTCGTCATCGTCAAGTTCTCCCGAGTGTTTCGCGAGCGCGCCTCGGCGAGGATCAGTTTTTCGGACACACCCTTGCCGACCAGGTACTTCTTCATTGCCGTGGCCTCCGCAGTCTCCTCGTCGGACCCTTGCCCGCCGGATACGACGAGGGCCGGGCGATGTCCGGACGCCACTTCGGCGTTGTACACATCGAGGGCGCGGTTCAGTCGGCTCTCGAGAAGAGGCGTCACGGTTCCTCCCGAGCCCAGCCCGCATCCCAGAGCAACAACGGCTGAACTTCCTTTCGGTGGCTCCAAGTGTCCGTAGATCAGCGCGTGGACAGAGAACGCGGCGAGCTGGACGCCGAGGCAGACCGAGAACAGCACCCCTGTCCAGACCGCGGCCAGCAACCACAGGGGCAGAGTGTGCGTTTCCAGCACGGCCGCCACTGCGACGAACAGCCCGACGCCCAGCGTCACCGCAACCGCCAGAGCAAGTGGCAGTGCGGTCGAGAGCCGGAGCCCTTCGCGCCTGATCACCACCAGCCCATTGATGGCCGCTGCGCCCACGAGTCCGATCGCCGTCAGCAGGATTGCCGACAGCACCGCAACGACGAGAATCGCCTCGACCCGGGCGTCCAGCCGATGCAGCAGACTCGGCGATCCGATCGCCAGCGCAGCGAGAGCCGCAATGACAGTCAGGCCGTTGGACAGCCGACGCGGGTCTCGCCGGATACGGACGAACGACGTGACGACCAACACGACAGCCAACGCGAGTAGGAACATGGTTCGAACCTGGTTCCGGTCAGGGGAGTGGTGTCGTCAGTGCAGCGGTGACCAACTCGACGAGGGTGTCGATGTACGGGGTGAAGGTGTCATCGGTGGTTCCGACGTCGGAACTGCGGCTCAGGGCCCATTCCTGGGCGAAGATGTTGGCGGCACCGATGATGGCAAGAATGACCAGGCGATAGTTTCTGTTCGGCAGTTCTCCTCGTGCTGCGGCGGTGGTTGCAAGGGAGTCGAACATCTCGACGATGACGTCTCGCTGGTTCATGCGCCACAGTTCGATGTCGGTACTGACGCCGACCACCTCGACGTAGCAGACCCGAGCCGACATCCTGGTGCGACACGTGACGCCGAGGTACGCCCGGATTGCGGCGTCGATCGACGCCAACACCGGTTGCCGACCGTCGGCGGTCAGTGCCTCTCGTGCAGCGTGCTCGCCGTCCTGATTCATGGTGGTGACGATCTTCTTGAGCAGCTCCGACCGGCTTCCGATCTCGCGATAGAAGTGACGGGTCGACACGTTCGATTCCGCGCACAACATCCCGATCGTGGTCGCCGCGTACCCGTGGCTGCCGAACAGAGCGATCGCGGTGTCCATGAGACGGGCTATGCGTTCGGAGGATCGTTCCTCGGGCGACCTGCCTGCGTACTTCCGATCGCCCATGGGGTCGAGAGTACTGACCGGGCCCGCTGCCGTTGTCGACGTCACGGAACGGAATGGACCGCTCGCGAGCTCGTCACGTGCGTCGGCGCGTGACCGGTCGCTTCGGCCACGTCGAGCGGACCGGCTTGTATGCGCCGGACAGGGCACGTCGCTCGAAGTCCAGGCCCGATCCCCTCGACGCCAGGAGGACGAGAGCGATGACTGCTGCGGCCCCGACCGCCACAGCAGTCATCGGATTCTGGTTCCCTGTGCTGTGTGGATGCAGGCAACAGGTGATGTGTGGTTCATGAGGGGTTCCTGTCTTCGGTGTGCGGTGAACACTGTCATTGACATCGCCACTCGTCAATGACACATTGTGTGATGTAAGTCGCGATCCGCCGCACAGTCGGGCCGATCCGCGATGGTGTTCGGCGAGACAGCGAGGCACGACGTGACGACAAGCCGAGGTCGATGGCCCGAGTTCGACGGCTCCGTCGACAATTTCCAGGACGTTCTCATCATCGGTGCAGGCATATCGGGCGTCGGAGCCGCATATCGCCTGCAGCAGATGGCACCGGAGCTCAGCTACACCATCCTGGAAGGTCGTGAGCGCGCAGGCGGTACCTGGGATCTGTTTCGGTACCCCGGAATTCGGTCGGACAGTGACATCTTCACGTTCTCGTTCCCGCACACACCGTGGCAGGGAGACACCCTGCTGGCGCACGGCGAAGACATCCGCAATTACATCGTCGATACCGCGTACGCGAACGGCATCGACGAACACACCGATTTCTCGACGTCGGTCGAGGCCGCGAACTGGGATTCGTCGACGGACCTGTGGACCGTCGAGACGCTTTCGAGCGGTGTTCCGAAGACCTATCGCAGCCGATTCGTGTTCCTGTGCACCGGATACTTCGACTACTCGGGCGGGTACACCCCCGATCTTCCCGGGGCCGACGAGTTCACCGGGCAGATGGTGCACCCTCAGCAGTGGCCCGAGGATCTGGACCACTCGGGCAAGAGAGTCGTCGTGATCGGAAGTGGAGCAACCGCAATCACTTTGGTGCCCTCACTCGCTGCCGAGGCCGCGTCGGTGACGATGCTGCAGCGATCGCCCACCTACATCGCGTCGCTGCCGATGACCGACCCGTTCACCACGCTCACTCAGCGCGTACTGCCGGACTCTCTGGCGCACAGTGCATTGCGGTGGCGTAATGCGCTGTTGATGGTCGGCTCGTATCAATTGTGTCGACGCGCACCGAAGACGGCCCGCAGGGTGTTCCGGGCCATGACGAAGGCGCAATTGCCGCGGGGATACGACGTCGACAAGCATTTCGATCCGACGTACGCCCCGTGGGACCAGAGGTTGTGTGTGGTGCCGGACGGCGACCTGTTCAAGGCCATTCGTTCCGGTCGTGCGACCGTGGTGACCGACCGAATCTCCCGCTTGACCGCCGACGGCATTCTCCTGGAATCCGGAGACGAGATCCCGGCCGACATCATCGTCACTGCAACGGGATTGAAGCTCAAGGCTTTCGGTGGCATCGCGCTGTCACTGGACGGACAACCGTTCGCGGCGCACGACAAGTTCGTCTACAAGGGGCACATGCTCGAGGACGTGCCCAACGTTGCCTGGTGCATCGGGTACACGAATGCATCGTGGACGCTCAAAGCCGACATGACGGCCAAGGCGGTGGCGAAACTGTTGGTGTATATGCAGTCTCACGGCTACACCCACGCGATCCCGGACCGTCAGGGCAAGGCCGTGGAATCTCGACCGGTCGTGGACCTCGCGTCGGGATACGTCACGCGATCCTTGGACGAGCTACCCAAATCGGGGACCGAGCGGCCCTGGTCGGTGAGGCAGAACTATATTCTCGACAGAATAGACGCGCGCTTCGACAATCTCACCGAATCGATGACGTTCGGACGGACCGTGCCTGCACGGGTGGCCGGCCCCGAAGCAGTAGACGCTCGCACCGGATAGACGAGAACAGATCGGACCGCAATGACTTTCGACATCGAGGGCCCCGCGCTCGCGCACACCATCCGCGGCGAGGGACCGACCCTGGTGCTGATCCATGGGATAGTTCATCGGCAACACGCCTGGGACAGCGTCATCGAGACACTCGCGCAGCACCGGCGAGTGGTGACGGTCGACCTGCCCGGCCACGGTGATTCACCCGAACTACCCACCGAGGAGTTCGATCTCGGCCCGTGGATCGTCGCCGAACTGGAGCGGTTCCTCGAGCACGTGGCGGTGGACGGCGAGAAGCCGCACGTGGCCGGAAACTCGTTGGGTGGATACTTCGCCCTCGAACTCGCCGCCCGCGGATCGGTTGCCTCGGCCACCGCGCTCTCGCCGGCCGGATTCTTCCGCGGACACTGGGATCAGACGCGTGCGCTGCTCGTGTTCCGATTGTTGCGCGCGTTGTCCCGAGTGATCAGCCCGATCGCACCGGCCGTCATGCGTTCGGTCGTCGGTCGCACGATCGCCAACGGTGTCTTCTACGCCAAGCCGTGGCGAGTTCCCGCCGCGACGGCCACCATCGACGCGCTCAGTATCACCACCAACCGGGCGATCGACGCAGCGGGTAACGCAGTGCCGCGCTTCAGCATTCCGGTCGACGAGGATGTTCCGGTCACCGTCGCGTGGGGGCGTCGCGACTGGGTTCTGCCGGTGTATCAGGCACCGCTGGTGCGTCGAACCTTTCCGCAGGCGGACGTGACGACGTACGCGGGGCTCGGGCACGTACCGATGTCGGACGATCCGGAACTGGTGGCGTCGATTCTGTTGAGGGGATCTCGAACCGTCTCCCAGTCGGCGTGAGCGTTCCGGAGAAGGTCGACGGCCGAAGCCACCGGTGGCGCGATCATCGGATCACGCGGCGGCGTGAACTGCTCGACTGCACTCTGGACACCATCCGACAGCAGGGTCACAACATCGGCATGGACGACATCGCCTCTGCGAACGGTGTCTCGAAAACTGTTCTGTACAAGCATTTCACCGACAAACGGGGCTTGACCGACGCTGCCATGGCGCGATACGTCGAGACCGAGCTGGTGCCTCGGATCAGGGATGCGATGTCCGAGGACCTCGACGAGTATCACCTCACCCGGGCAGTGATTTCCGCCTACGTCTCGACGGTCGACACGGATCCCGAGATCTACATCTACGTCCACGCCAACAACGCAGTCTCGGGCAACCACGACGTCATCACCGCCGCGGAGGGGCTGATCGCCGAGCTCCTGGCCACCGTCATCGCCGACAGATTTCGAGAGCGTGAGTTCTCCACGGCCGGCTCGATGCCCATCGCCTTCGCGATGATCGGTGCCGTTCGATTGGCGTCACACTGGTGGATCTTCGATCGAACCATGACGGCCGACGAGCTCGTCGACTACCTCACCATGATGGTGTGGAGCGGAATTGCGGGCATAGCGCGCGCCGCGGGCTCTGCTGCGCGATTCGCGTCGGAATCTCATCCGTTGATCGACGAGCCGTGAGGGCTCAGTCCGGGAGCGCGATGTTCCTCGCGGCCACCGCTGCGGCCACTTCCTCCGGGAGAATGTTTCTGAACAGGAACAGGTCTCGACCCAACACCCATTCCGGTGCGAGTGCAGCCGAGTAGCGCTCGAAGTAGCCGAGCTGCTTGCCGAACAACACCAGTTCCTCCGGTGTCGCGATACCCCAGCGCCTGCCTGTCTCGACCAGAGACGCGACGAGTTTGCTCAGGTCGACGCGGGCGGCTCCTCTACCCAGAATCGGCTCGAACAACTTCCTCAGCTGCAGACCGATCAGCTTGTCGCCCAGAGTTGTTCCCTCGGTGATGCCGAGCATGCGGATGCGTCGCGCAGCTTCGGTGTAGTTGCCGTCGAACAGGGAGGCACGGAACATCTCGCGAAGTACCTCGCGCCACTGCTCGGGTAGTTCCCCGACGATTCCGAAGTCCAGGAATCCCACCCGTCCGTCGTCCAGTGCCCACAGATTGCCGGCATGTACATCACCGTGGAAGGGGCCGTGCAGCACAACGGCTTCCAGCCATACCTTGACGCCGCGACGCAACTGCAGCTCGGAATCGAGCCCGGCGAGATCGCCCGGCGTGACACGGCCCACCGGGGTTCCTCGAACTCGTTCCATGCAGATCACCCGAGGTCCGCAATGGCTCCAGTAGATGTCCGGAACCATCACGTGAGAATTGTCTCCGAAGACATACAGGTTGTCGCGAAAGCGTTGCTGACGCAATGCTTCTGCTGCGCTGTCGAGTTCCTGGGCCGTCAACTCGTCGAGGTCACGGACAACGGCCGTCGCGTTGGCGATGCGGAAGACCTCGAAGAACCTCTCCAACAACGACGCACCGGTGAAGGCCACCCGTAGATCGACTCGCATGCGACGACGGATTTCGGGCCGCTGCACTTTGACGACCGCCTCGCGCCCGTCGGGTAGCACGCAGGCGTGGACCTGCGCCACGGATGCGGCCGAGAGCGGCACGTCGTCGAACGAGGTGAACAGTTCCGCGATACTGCCACCCAGGTCGCGTTCGATCACACGGCGAGCCTTGTGGGCCGGGACGGGTGGCACACCGTCGAGCAAGCGCAGACACGCATCGGCAAGAACCGGGGGGAACACACCGGGCGACGACGCCATGAGTTGTCCCAGTTTGACGAACGTCGGCCCCAGCGCCTCGAATCCTTTGACCACACCCTCGGCTAGGGAGACCGTGAAGCGACGGCGTTTGGCGAGCCAGGACACCGGCCAGCGAACGACGGCGATCGCTGCGGCAGCCAGGAGTACCACGGTGATCCACGCGGCCCGGCCCAACTCTTCGAGTCCGAAATGTGTGAGGTCGGGATACGCGATGTCGAGGGCCTCGGTAGGCGCTCCGTCGGAGTCGGTGTCACGGCCCATCGCATCGGGCATCAGCGGTCGAACACCGCACGGAGCGACTGGGATTCGGGCACGGACTGGCACGCCAATCGAACCCCGTGTTCGAGCTCGTGCTCGTCGAGTGTCTCGTTGGCGAGCATGGTCACAGTGCCCTCGGTGAGTGTGTACGCGCATCCGCCGCAGGTCCCTTCGCGGCACACGTACGGCGGATCGAGACCGAGTTCGAGGAGCCGGTCGAGAAGCTTGGTGCCGGAATTCCAGGCGAATTCGGTCTCTGTTCCGTCGATCTCGACCTGAGCGGCGACGGACTGTGCGTCCGATTCGTGAGCCGACGTGGTGTTTTCGCTCTGGAACGGATTGGAGTCGAAGGAGGAGAACACTTCTCGATGCGTTCTGCGTGCGACCGTGCCGGTGCGGCCGAGCCACTCCTCGGCGACGTTCATGTACTGCGTTGGGCCGCAGAGGAAGGCCTCGCACTCCGGCGGAACGGCCGCATTCATCGTGGCCAGCCCTGCAGCAGTGGGCAATCCCGAGTCCGACGTGTACCAGTGATGCACGTCGAGTCGATCGGGAAAACGAGACCGAAGTTCGGTCAGCTGTTCCGCGAAGATCACCGAGTCGCTGTTCTGGTTGGCATAGACGAGGGTGACGCGGTTCTCGTGCCGCAACAGTGCGGTTTTGATGATGGACATGATCGGGGTGATGCCGCTACCGGCGGCCAGAAGTACGAAATCGACGTCCCAGTTCTCCGGGCCGAACATGCCCGACGGCTTCAGCGCCTTCAGTCGCATCCCCCGAACTGCGTTGTCGTGCAACCAGTGTGACGCGAGCCCGTCCCGGATTCGTTTCACGGTCACGGTGGGAAACGGGTCGCGTACCGGGGAGCTCGAGAAGGAATAACAGCGGGCCACCGATCCGCCTTCGGTGCAGGGGATCTCCAGGGTGAGGAACTGTCCCGGCGCGTATCGAAAGTGTGTCTCCGCGTGCTCGGGGACCGCGAATCCGAGCGAGACGGCGTCCTCGGTCTCGTGGGTCACCTCGGCAATTTCCAACTCGAAGATTCCCGCCTCGGGATTACTGGTCGACGTACCGAGGTTTGCCGGTGGTGCGCTCCTGAACATCGTCACTTGTTCCCTCTTTCGGGCTCGTTGCGTGTCGGTCGTCACTGTCGCACACTTCGCCACCAATTAATAGGCCATTGACAAATGGCGAATAGCGGGTGAAGGTGACGAGGTGACTTCGACCACGAACGACCACTACCTGCCGCGCGGCGCATTCGGTGCCGGGTCTCGGCGAACCCGACTGGCAGCGTTGATGACTCGGCTGACGCTGCGCCCGATGACGAACCTGCTTCCGACGTCCCGCAGCGGCATCGAGTTCTCCCGACGCCTCGTCGCTACGTCGATGAACCTCTTCGGTCCGGTGCCGAAGGGGACGAGAGTGGACATCGTGGGCGACGGCCCGGTGCGCGGCGAATGGGTGCGAGCGCCCGGACTGACCCCTGGGCCCCGGGTGATTCTCTACATCCACGGCAGCGCGTACGTCATCTGTTCGGCACGGACGCATCGTGGTCTGACCGCGCGGTTGTCCTCCGCGACCGGCCTGCCGGTGTTCACGGTCGACTACCGGTTGGCCCCGGAACACCCGTTTCCCGCCGCCGCCGACGACCTCGAATCCGCGTACCGCTGGCTACTCGGCCAGGGGTACACCGCTGCGAACATCGTCATCGCCGGGGACTCGGCCGGCGGCCACCTCGCTGCCGACCTGCTCATCGAGAACGACCGGACCGGGACGCCGCAGCCGGGGGCGATGGTGCTGTTCTCACCGCTGATCGACCTCGACTTCGAGCTGTCGGCCCGGATGGAGCGCACGCGCAAGGACCCGATGATCTCGGCGAAGGCAGCGCGAGGGCTCGTGGCGCTGTACACCGAGGGCCACGACGCCGATCTGCCGCGACTGCGGCTCGATCTCGCACTCGCACGTGACCTGCCACCCACGCTGATCCAAGTGGGTGGAGCCGAGATGCTGCGAGGTGATGCGCGGCGGATGCACGCGATGATCGATGGGGCCGGGGGACGAAGCGAACTCGAGATCTGGCCCGACCAGATGCACGTGTTCCAAGCTCTCCCCAGATTGATTCCCGAGGCCGGCCACGCGCTCGAGCATGCCGCCGAATTCATCGCGCATGCACTCGACAATCCAGTTGTACAACATGATTCGAAGGAAAAGGTAAGTCGATGAGAAGCAAGAACGGAAAACCCTCGTACGGGTCGAGAGCGGTAGTGACCGGCGCGGGCAGCGGCATCGGCCGGGCGTTCGCACTCGAACTGGCTCGTCGCGGAGGAGCCGTCATGTGCGCCGACATCTCTCTGCCGCGAGCGCAGGAGACGGTAGCGATGGTGAACGCCCTCGGTGCCACCGGATACGCCGTCGAGTGCGATGTGTCGATACGCGAGAACGTCGAGGAGTTGGCCCTGCGCGCCGGCATCGAATTCGACGGACCGACGACGGTGCTGATCAACAACGCCGGCGTCGGGATCGGTGGAAAGCCCGTCGGAGACATCGGTTTCGAGGACTGGAACTGGGCCTTGGGGATCAACCTCTGGGGAGTGATCCACGGCTGTGAGGTGTTCACGCCTGCGCTGCGGGCCGCCGGTGAGGGCGGAATCATCAACGTCGCGTCCGCCGCAGGCTTTGCCGCCGCGCCTCTGATGGGTCCGTACAACGTCGGCAAGGCGGCCGTGATGTCGCTGTCGGAAACGATGGCGGCGGAACTGTCGGGTACCGGCGTGCGCATCTCGGTTCTGTGCCCCACGTTCGTCAAGACCAACGTGGCCGTCGACGGCCGCATCACCGCGAGTTCGTCCCGGCTGGCCGAGATGGCCATGCGCTGGACCGGACGCTCACCGGACAAGATCGCTGCCCGAACACTCGATGCTTTCGACAGGGGTCGGCTCTACGTCGTCCCCCAGTTCGACGCCAAGGCCGTATGGCGATTCAAGAGACTGCTGCCCGCGGTGTACGTGCGTTTCCTCGGGTTGCTCAATCGGGTGATGCCCGCCGACCAGGACACGGCGAAGAACGAATCCCTCACTACTACAACCACAGGAGCCTGACATGGCAATGGACTTCGAAGACATGCTGACCAAGATCAAGGACCGTCAGTGGGCGTTGGCGGACATCGATTGGGACGGCCCGGGAGCCGAGACCATCAGCCCCGAACTGCATGCCAAACTCAAGCCCTTCATGTCCGATCTGATGTGGATCGAGAACGTGGGCGCTCGCGGCTTCGCCGCCATGGCGCTCAAGGCACCGAACGAGACGCTGGCGGAGATCTACCGCTACTTCCACGCCGAGGAGCAGAAGCACGCCAACGCCGAGCTCGCTCTGATGCGGCGGTGGGGGATGCTCGACGGTGACCAGATGCCCGAACCGAACATCAACGTCAAGCTCGTCATCGACTGGCTGGACAAGCACTCGGACGGACTGTCACTGGCCGTACTGGGCACCGTCATTCCGATGCTCGAGGTCGCGCTGGACGGTGCGCTCGTGAAGTTCATCATGGACGAGATCGACGACCCGGTGTGTCAGGCGGTGTTCAAGAAGATCAACTCCGACGAATCACGGCATCTTGCAGTCGATTTCGCGGTAATCGAGCTGCTCGGGCATTCGCGTATGCGCAAGATTCTGGTCGACACCGTCGGCGCGTGGATGAACCCGGCACTCATCGTCGGAACGCTGCGGTACATCCCGCTGCTGAACAAGATGCGCGACAACATCGTCGAGATGGGCGTCGACGAGGAGCGGCTGTACACCGCGATGAAGCGGTTCAAGAGTGTCGGTCAGCGCAATCCCGTTGCGCTGCGGGTTCCCATGTACCGCATTGTGCAATGGCACGGCAGCATCGTGATCAATCGCAAGCACCCGTACCACCTGCTGGCGGACGGCCTGGTGAAACTCACGCGCCGGTACCCCACGAAGACTCTCAATTCCGAGCCGACCTGGGCCAAGGAACTGACCTACGAGCCCGTCGCATGAGCGAGTTCGATGTGCGCGACGGTGTACTCGATGCTGTGATCGTCGGCGCAGGGTTCGCCGGAATCGGTACTGCTATCCGACTGCGCAACAAAGGTATCGACAACTTCGTCATCCTCGAACGCGGAAGCGCAGTCGGAGGAACCTGGCGAGACAACACTTATCCGGGCGCCGCCTGCGACATCCCGTCCAGGTTGTACTCATACAGTTTCGCGCCCAACCCCAACTGGTCGCACACCTATTCCGGTAGCGGTGAGATTCTCGAGTACATCCACACGATGGTGGGGGAGTTCGACATCGAGTCGCGTATTCGATTCGGCCACAACGTCATCGACATCATCTGGAACGAGGCGGCCGGGCATTGGCACCTGAGCATCGACGGGCACGCCGACGTTCGGGCGCGCACGGTGGTGATGGCGTCGGGGCCGCTCGCCAATGCCAGTCTGCCGAACATTCGGGGCATCGACACCTACGAGGGACACAAGATCCACAGTGCTCGGTGGGACCACGACTACGACTTCGAGGGAAAGAAGATCGCGGTGGTCGGAACCGGGGCGAGCGCGGTGCAGATCGTTCCGGAACTGGTGAAGGTCGCCGATACGGTCAAGGTGTTCCAGCGCACGCCGGGCTGGACGCTGCCCAGAATGAACCGAAAGACACAGGGCAGCACCAAGCGTCGGTACGCCCGATATCCGCAGGCCCAGACCCTGGCGCGTTCGCTGTGGTTCTGGGGCCACGAGTCCGTCGCCCTCGGAGTCGTCTGGAAGACGCCGCTGACGCGCATCGTCGAACTGGTCGGTCGCGCGCATCTGCGTCGTCAGGTTCGCGATCCGTGGCTGCGGCGTCAGCTGACTCCTCGGTTCAGAGCCGGCTGCAAGCGACTGCTGATGACCAGCGACTACTACCCGGCATTGCAGAAGCCGAACTGTACGTTGGTGACGTGGCCGATCGCAACGCTCTCGCCCAGGGGAATTCGGACCGTGGAAGGCGTCGAGCATCAATTCGACGCCATCGTGTTCGCCACCGGATTCGACGTCTCCAACACCGGAACCCCCATCCCGATCACCGGGCGCGACGGCCGTGTGCTGGCCGACGAGTGGAGCGCAGGGGCCAAGGCGTACAAGAGCATTGCCGTATCGGGCTACCCGAACATGTACTTCACCTTCGGCCCGAACTCCGGGCCGGGACACAGCTCGGCCCTGGTGTACATGGAGGCCCAGATCGACTACCTCGTCGAGGCCATCTCCCTGGTGCTCGACGGCAACCTGCACAGCGCCGATGTGCGCCAGGACGTTCAGGATGCCTACAACGAGGAGATGCAGCGCAAACTCGCCAAGACGACCTGGAATTCCGGTTGCAGCAGCTGGTATCTCACTGAGGACGGCTTCAACGCCACCATGTTCCCCGGTTTCGCCACCCAGTACGTCAACCAGCTCAGAAGCGTCGAGCAGGGCGATTTCACCATGACTCCGCGCCGCGTCGAACGGCCGCGAGAACCGCTGCGGGTGCACGAGAGCACGCTTCCGTTGCGATGACGTTCGGCTTCGGGTCCGCCTTCCGCCGCGTGGTCGACGTATATCCTGTGGGTCGACGCGCGGCGGAGGTAGGGAGATCGGTGGAGTATCGAATCGACGACTTGGCCCGAGAGGCCAAGACGACCACTCGCAATGTGCGGGCGTACCAGGAACGCGGACTGCTTCCGCCGCCCACGCTCCGCGGTCGCGTCGGTATCTACGACGACGATCACCTGACTCGACTCAAGGTGATCGACTCGCTGCTGCAACGAGGGTTCACCTCGGCGCACATCGCGGATTTCCTCTCGGGCTGGGAGCAGGGCAAGGACCTGGAAGAAATCCTCGGCCTGCAGGAAATCGTGACCCGCAAGTGGTCGTCGGCCGAGACCACGGTCATCCCCGTCGAACTGATTGCGCAATTTCTCGGTGAGGACAACGACGACATCGTTGCCCGACTCATCGAAGCGAAACTGATCAGAATCGACGGAGATCAGGCCGAGATACTCGATCCCACTCTCCTCGAGGTGTTCGTCGATCTCAGCCAGTACGGCTTCACCCTGGAGCAACTGCTCGACCAGCACGAGCGAACCGCATCGAAGATGAACGCCATCGCCGAATCGATGGTGGGGAGCGTGACCGACCATCTGGCCGCGAAACACGGTCCGGGATGGCTCCCCAAGTCGGGGGAGGTAGCCGAGACCACCGAGATGTTCGAGAAGATGCGCAGCCTGGCGATGAAATCGGCACAGGCGGAGCTGGCGCGTGCCCTCGATCGCGTCCAGGAACAGGCACTGAGTGACTACCTGTCGCAGACACTGTCCAGGCGGAGCGAATGACCGCGGTTTGAACACTGCGACAATCGGACATACGTCACTCTCGACAGCCGAACGGCGGCTGACCGCCTTAGGGGGCACCATGAGATTCGTTACGTTGATCGTTCTGGTCTGGCTCATCATCGGCGCATTCGCGTCGTACCAACGTGGATACTTCGAGAGCGCACCCGAGAACTGCGGCGGAGCGGGCACCATCGCCCTCACTGTCGTCGCAGGACCGCTCAACTACTTCGGTATCAACCCCGAGGTCACCGACTGCAACGTCACTGTGCCTCAGCCCAGTGAGTGATCCGAGTCTCTGACCGCGCGCCCGCGGTGCACCTTCCCTAACCTGGTGAGGTGTTCCGCGGACGTCTGTTGCTGTTTCTGGCCTTCGCGATCCCGGTTGTCCTGGTGTCTGCGATCGGTGTCGGCGGCTACGTCGCGTTCACGAAGGCCCGCGTCGATCCGATGACCACGGCCGACGCCATCGTCGTACTGGGCGGCGAACACGACGGCCGCGAGGCCTACGGCATCTCGCTCGCCGAGCAGGGTCTGGCGAAGACGGTGGTGCTCTCCGATCCCTACGGTTCCCGCGATCCGACCATGAAGAAGTACTGCGCGGCATCGACGACCGAGTTCGAGGTGCTGTGCATTCCGCCGACTCCGTCGACCACACGCGGAGAAGCGATGTTCACCGAGGAACTCGCCCGCGAGCGAGGGTGGAATCACGTCATCGTCGTCACGTGGCGCTACCACCTACCCCGCGCCCGGTACATATTCGACCAGTGCTTCGACGGAACCGTCACGATGCGTCCGACGCCACGTGCCTACGACTTCTCCCTCGTCGAATGGGAGTTCACCTACCTCTACCAAATCGCAGGCTTCGTCAAGGCGGGCGTACAGGGACCGTGCGAGAACTCGACGGACGACTGATCCGAGCGGGTCAGAAAATCTTGTGATAGAGCGTGATGCCGGACTTCCACGCCAGAAATCCGAACATCACGGCAGCGATTCCGCCCACCACATTGGCAGCGAAAAATACTGTTGCGCTGCGATACTCCTGGTTTCTGGTGAGCCGAAGCGTAGCCAGCGCCACACTGGCCAGCGGGGCCACCGACGCCAGAAATCCGATGCCCACCAGCGAACGAAATCGGTCCGGTGGATCGAGAGCGAACACCAACCCCAACGCCGCACACGCCAGCAGATTGAGCGCGGACAACCGTCGCCTGGACCTGATGGCGTACGAGAACACGAACTGCCCGAGCGCAGCCAGCCCACCCCCGACGGCCACCAGAATCATGGTCGTCATCGAATGCTGCTCGGCCTCGGCTTGGTGATCGCCGCGCCGAGTGCCATGGCGATCAACGCGATGATCGGCGTTCCCACCAGATACACCACCGAATTCCACGCACCGCGATGCGTCACGGCTTGGAACGCGTACAGGCTGAAGGTGGTGAACCCGCACGCCAGCCCGAACACGGCGGCGCGGGCAACCGGGGCTGGCCGTCCCCACAGGTAGCCCAGGGCAGCGCCGACGACGAGGCACCCGAACACGTTGACGCCGAACGTGCTCATCAACAGCCACCTCGGCGATCCTCGCCACGTCCAGACCTCGTACCGCAACGCCGCGCCGACCCCGCCACCGATGGTGACCGCAAGGTACTCACCGAACGATCGACGACGGGCCGCTCCCTGCAGTGCCTCGATCATCGAAGCGAGCCTAGTGGGAGACGGGCCACTCGGCCGAGTGGAAGAAGGTCGGCCAGTGTGGGCCGGGGTAAAGTCGGCATGTGACTGCGGACGACACGGGCCTCGGGCCCCAGCACTTCGATGTGATCGTGGAATGGCGTGACCAGGACGTGGTTCTGGCGGTGTCCGGTGAACTGGATCTGGTGACTGCTCCCGATCTGTCCGAGTCGGTCGCTCTCGTGCTCGAGAAATCGCCGACGGCTGTGGTGATCGACCTCAGTGATGTGGGATTTCTCGCGTCCGCCGGCATGTCCCTGTTGGCGTCGACGCATCACCAACTCGGCGGCGCGGCCGGGTTTGCCGTGGTCGCGGACGGTCCGGCCACCGGTCGTCCCCTCACTCTCGTCGGTCTGGACGAGGTGTTCGGAATCTATGCAACGGTCGACGAAGCATTCGTTGCACTTCATGCGGGTAGATCCTGAACTTTTGGGTAGACAGGATTCATGATGGCGACTCTCTTCGGAGGTGACGACTCACGTACCGACAGTTCGATCTCGACGGCAGGTGCGCGAATGGAAGAACTGCTGTTCACCGGCGAACCTGCCGACGCCCATCGAGCGTCGGAGCTTCGTCGTGAGCTCGGTGACTGGTTGGGCAAAGTGGGCGTCGACCCCGATCGCGCGTACGACGTGGTGCTGGCCACGTACGAGGCGATAGCGAACAGCGTCGAGCACGCATATCGAGACCACACCGACCGCGGAACACTCGACATTCGAGTCTCGTGTGCCGCGGAGGGTCGAATAGAAGTGAAAGTGACCGATCGCGGAGACTGGGCATCGCACAACTCCGATCCCAACCGCGGGCGGGGTGTGCCGCTCATGCGGGCGTTGGCCGACAGCGCCGCCGTCACCTCGGACCAGAACGGTACGACCGTGCACATGATCTGGGACGCGACCTAGACCGACCGCCTACATCCGGCACACTGGTGCCATGGTCGACGTGCAGATCGCTACCGCAGAGAAGAAGAAGATAACGGTCCCGAATCTGCGTGTGCTGTGGCAGTTCGTCCGCCCGCACCGTCGCACCCTGTCGCTCGGCCTGACCCTCGGCCTCATCGGCACCGGAGCTGCACTGGCGACGCCGATGGTAGCCAAAGGAGTGCTCGACGGCCTCGGCACCGACGCCTCCTTGATCCAGCCGGTGCTGATTCTGGTGGCTCTGCTCGTGGTGGGTTCGCTGGTGCTGTACCTGCAGTGGATCGTGCTGGGGGTCCTCGCCGAGCGCGTGGTCCTCGACGCCCGCAAATCCATTGTGCGCAAGTACTTCGGTGCCACGGTGGGAAGTCTGGGCACTCGGCCCACCGGAGAGCTCGTCACCCGGGTCACCTCCGATACCGTTCTGCTGCGCGAGGCCACCTCGAATGCGTTGGTGGCCATAGTCAACAGTGTGGTCGGCCTCGTGGGCGCTCTGATTCTCATGGCTGTGCTGGATCTGGTGATGCTCGGCGCGATCGCCTCGGCCATCATTGCGATCGCAGTGTTGTTCGCTCGCCTGATGCCTCCTATCGCCGTCGCGCAGCGGCAGTCCCAGGAAGCGGTGGGCCGCCTCGGTGGAATTCTCGACGGCACTCTGCGGGCGATTCGTACCGTCAAGTCCAGCAGGGCCGAGGCCCGCGAATCGGAGCGGGTCATCTCCGAGGCGCGAATCTCCGCCCAGCACAGCGTCAGAGCGGTCAAGATCTCCGCGTTGGCCTGGACGTTCGCCGGGGGCGGAGTGCAGTTGGCGATCATCGGAATCCTCGGTCTCGGCGGCTATCGCGTCAGTACCGGGGCATTGGCCGTCTCAAGCCTATCGCATTTCTGCTCTACGCATTCCAGGTGATGGGCCCGGTGTCCACCCTGGCCACGAACATCACCGCATTGCAGGCCGGAATGGCCGCGGCCGCCCGTATCCGCCAGATCGACGACCTGGTCACCGAGAAGGGTGAGACGGGTCCCGCGAGGTCGGCGAGGACCGAAGCGCCCGCGCCGGCTCTCGAATTCCGCAGCGTCACAGCCCGATACGCACCGGGTAGGGAGCCGGCCGTGCGCGGTATGGACCTCGCGGTGCCTGCGCGTGGACACACCGCGATCGTGGGACCGTCGGGAGCAGGCAAGACCAGCGTCTTCTCGTTGATTCTGCGCTTCCTGACCCCCGAGTCCGGCGAGATCAGGCTCGGCGGAACCCCGTACGACGAGCTGACCATCGACGAGGTGCGAGCGCGGTTGTCCTACGGAGCAGGAGACGCCGGTGCTTCCCGGCTCGATCCGCGAGAACCTCCTGTTCAGCCATCCCGAGGCCAGCGAAGCCGACATCTGGGCGGCGCTCGAGTCGGTGCACCTGGACTCGGCGATCCGCGCGCTGGACGACGGGCTGGACACCGACCTGATCGGATCGACCGTCTCCGGAGGGCAGCGTCAACGAATTGCGTTGGCCAGAGCCATCGTTCGTCGTCCGGAAATCCTTCTGCTCGACGAGGCCACAGCGCAGGTCGACGGCCGCACCGAGGCGGCAATCCACGAGGTGATCCGATCGATCGCGACCGACTCCGCCGTCGTGACCATCGCGCACAGGTTGTCCACCGTGCTCGACGCCGACACGATCCTGGTGATGGAGGACGGAGTGGTCCGCGCCAGGGGCACGCACTCCGAGCTCATGAACACCGACTCGCTCTACCGAGAACTGGTGGCCGCGTTGCGAATCGGCGACAACGCCGCGCTGACGAAGCCGAGCCGATAACCCCCGGCCGGTGCCTTAGCGCCCGGAGTCGGATTCGGATTCGGTGGTGCCGCTCTCGTCGTCGGAATCGTCGGAATCGTCGGAATTTTCGGCGGAGGTGGTGGTGGTCGTCCGATCCGAGGACGGGGTTCGGCGCGGGCTTCGCGTCGTGGTCTCGGACCGATCTGGAGTGGTCGTCGTGGGACGAGCAGTGGTGGGTACCGCGACCTGCCAGGTGGGCGAGGGTGGCACGATGACGATCGTCGACGTCGGTGTCGTCTCGACCGAACTCAGACTGTCCGACTTCAAAGCGGGCGGACGAACGGTCTGGCTCGTATCGTCGAACGCGCCACCGAGAGCACCGATGGTCAAGCCGACTGCGACTGCCACTCCGGCGCTCGCCACTGCTGCCGACGCGATGACCTTGTCGCGCATGCACAGACCCTAACGCCGTGGCCGGACCCGGATGGTCGGCAATGATGCGAGAACGTTACCTCAGCGGGCGGGGCGGTGAGAGATGGACGTTCACTGCGTCGACAACCGCAGAACACGGGGCAGCGCCTCCGCGATCGACTCCCCGGCCTGCTCGTACACCGAATGGTCACGCCGGTACGGATCGCCGATGTCGAGTGTGTCGACACGGTGCACCGCCCGTGCGTCGGCCAGGGTCGCAATGGACTGCGCGCCCGATGCGGCGACGAGGCCCGACGCCTCCAGCAGAGTGAAGGTGCGACGCATCTGCCGCGGTGCGAGAGCCAGGACGGCGTCACGATGTGCCGCCGTCATCGTCAGCACGAGATCGGCGTCGGACGCGATCGCGGGCGTGAGGCGTCGGGCAACGAAACCGTCCGGATCGCCGCCGAGCTGAGTCAGCACCGTCGCCGCCGTCGGATCCATGGCGTGCCCGGTCAAGCCCTGCGTTCCGGCGCTGCTCGCGGTGAGCTCGAAGCCACCTTCTCGCGCGAATGCAGCCGCAAGGCGCTCGGCTGTGGGCGATCGACAGATGTTCCCGGTACAGACGAACAGAACGCGCATGCCCGCAACTCTAGTGCTGTGCTCGGGTGCCGCACTGAGCACCGAGGGACGCGCTACAGTGTGCCATTGGCGGGGGATCGAGACTGGTTCGTGACATCCAGTCTCGGCGTGTGTTCACGGGGAAGTCGACCGAAGGCGGGTAATGACCGAAGTTCTCGGTGTGTCGGTGGGGGCCAGTGCTGTGCGCATGGCTCGTCCCGACGCGCGCCCTCAGGATTCGGGTCGCCTCGATTTCCATCACGACACCGTCGACGCCTACTGGGACCGCGCGGAGGAATTGGCCGCCGAGTCGATCGGAGTCGTGCTCTCGCAGCCGGGCGACGGCGGACCGGTGCAAGCGACAGGTGTCGCGTATCGGGACCAGCAACAGTTCGGCGAGATCCAGCAGGCCATGGCGAGCCAGCGGCTCTACAACTACCGACTGGTTCCCGAGGCACGAGCGGCGTTGCAGTACCTGGAGGCCTCGGGCGAGCTGGGCCACTTCGGCACCATCGCCCTCTATGATCTGGGCAGCTCCGGATTGACGATCAGCGTTATCGACCGCGGTACCGGTCAGGTTCTGCTCGCCGAACGCACCATCGACATCAGCGGCGACGACTTCGATCGGCTCATCTCGGACAATCAGCTCGCCAAGCAGGGCGTCGACATTGCCGACAACCAGGAGCTGAGCGAGTTCACCGCGCGGTGCCGGGTGGCCAAGGAGCAGCTGTCGACCAGTGGCGCGGTGTGCCTGCCCGGTGACGGCGGCGTCATCCTGATCTCGCGTGAGTCGTTCGAGTCTCTGGTGACCGTCCCGATCGAGTACTCGGCGCGGCTGGTGCGTGACGTGATCGGTCGTTCGCCCAAGCACGTCGACGCTCTCTTCCTCATCGGCGGCGGAGCGCGCATTCCTCTGGTGGAATCCATTCTCGGTGCGTGGATCGGCCTCCCCGTCGTGACCCCGGCGGACCCGGAATCGGTGGCCGCACGCGGTGCAGCTCTGCTCGCGACCCCGGTGGCCGATGCGCCGCGTCGACCGAGCCCACAACCGGGCGTTCGGCAGTCTCCGTCCGATCCCGCGTCGTTGACCGGGGCTCCGGATTGGTTGAGCCCCGAGCCCACCGGAGACAAGCCCGCCGACTCCAAGCGCAAGGTGCGCGGCGCAGTGCTCGTCGCTGGGGGTCTCGTTGCCATCGCCGCACTCGGGTTGTCCCTGGGGTACGGCGGCAGCTCGACGGAGCCGACGAGTTCACCGGTCGAGACCAGCGCGCCCGTCACCGCGGTGCCCACGACGCCGAGGACCACCGCACCGCCCACCACCGTGCCACCGACGACCACTGTGCCGCCGACCACCGAGGCCGCTCAGGCCCCGGCTCGCACCTATTCCGAGCCGGAATACGTACCGCCCGCTGCACCGGCACCGGCTCCCGCGCCGCCGCCACTGATTCCCGGCCTGCCGCAGATTCAGCTGCCGCAGATTCAGTTGCCACCTGCACCGGTCTTCGAGTTGCCGCGGTTCTGACCGGCATCCGCGGCCGCCCGGATCAGGGCAGCTGCAACTGCGCGAGAACCGCCAGGTGATCGCTGTCCGGGATCGGCAACGGCTCGACAGACCGGGCGCGGACGTTCTCGCTCGTCACGACGTGATCCAAGCGCGCCAGTGGACGTTCCGACGGGAACGTGCGGAACAGGCCCGCACCGGCGCCGGCTGCCGCGTCGGAGAACGGGGACGACGCCAACGTGCGGAACTGCCGGTGGTCGTTGGTGGCGTTGAAGTCGCCCGCGACGAGCACTGTGCCCTGGTAGGTCTCCATGATCGACCGCATCCTGGCCAGGTCGGCGGCCCACTCGGTGGTGTGGCGCGGTGTGGCAGGCGACATCGCGTGGAAGGAGACGACGGTCAGATCCTGTCCGTCGACGGTGGTTTTCGCCTGTACCGGTACGAATCCGAAGTTGTCGAGGCGGGTGCCGTCGGTCAGCGGAGTACGGCTCCACAGCCCGGTGCCATCGGCCACCGGGAGCGCAGCGGTGAAGGAGAACGGCAGAAGGTCGTCGATGCCCGCGGCCTGCAGGTCGTCCACTTCCTCCGGGGTCAATTCCTGGACCGCGAGAATGTCGACGTCGTTGCGCCGCACCGCGTCGACGATGGACGCTGCGTCGGCGTCGCCGTGCGCGACGTTGACCGTCAGGACCGACAGTTGCGGGCCGGTGTTGTCCGGTCCGTCGGCGAGGAACATCGGCACCTGGACGCCGACGACGGCAACGGTGATCAGTACTGCGACGGCCGATCCGATGCGCGAGCGCGCTACGGCGAACAGGATCACGGCGACTATCGCGGCGACCCCGAGATACGGAGCCCCCACGACGAACGCAACAAAAGTGATCTCGGTCACACCGACTTGGCGAACGAGGAACATTCCGGCGACGCCTGCGAGCAGGGCCCAGCCGATGGCCAGCGGCGCGCTGGATGCGAAACGGCGCATCGCGCTCGTGCCTCCTCTTGCCTGCCCGAGTTGGGCATGGATGTGTCAGGTGTTGTCTACACTCGGCATGTGCCCAGCTCAGAGCCATTGTGCAAGTGTCATCATGAACAAGCTGCGCACCGGCATTACCGGCGCGGAACCGACTGCTCGCTCTGCGATTGTCCGCGTTACCGGAGTCGGGTATCGCTGCTGTCGAGATGGTGGCCCTGGAAATAGTTTGCCCGGGCAAAAACAATCTTACCGTCCGATCGAATGCGAAGAACAAACCGATTCGTTAGGATTAGGGGCCTGGATACAGGCAATACGGACAAATGCGGCTCGGGGACCGTCCGACATTCGATCCGGTAGGAGAGGCTTCATGTCGAACGATGCAGTGCTGGACAGGCTCGGTACCAGCCTACGAGTCCTCGAACTCGAACCCATCGGTTACCGACCACACCCGATACACAATCACGACCGCATCTGGACCGAGACCAACTGCTACGTCGACCTGTGGATCGAAGTTCTGCACTCGTTCGGTGCAGATCCCACTCCGGCTCTCGCCTTCGTGCTGAGCGCCGGATGCGACGGGCGACAGTGGGATTTCGTGAAGATCGCTCCCGAGGACCTACGCAGCCTGTACGGCATCGGCGTTGCCGAGATGAACGTGTGGCGTCCCGTACTCGAGCACGTCGTCGAAGGCCTGGAAGACGGCATCCACGTCACCGTGGAGGTCGACGGCTTCTGGCTGCCCGATACGGCGGGAACCAGCTATCGCAACCAGCACACCAAAACCACCATCGTGCCGAATCTCGTCGATCGCGACGGCAAGGTGATGGGGTACTTCCACAACCGCGGCTATTTCGAGCTCACCGGAGCCGACTTCGACGGGATATTCAATCTCGCCCCCGAGCCGCACGCGGAGGTGCTGCTGCCCTACGTCGAGCAGATTCGAGTGGATCCCGCGGTACTCGACGCGGGTTTCGGTGATCGAGACCTCGACGTCGCTCGCGCTCATCTGGCGCGTCGAGCTTCTGGCAACCCTGTCGATGCGCTGGCTCGCCGCATCGTCGCCGATATCCCGCTCGTACAGACTGCGGGACCCGACGCATTCCACCTCTGGTCGTTCGGCCTGCTCCGGCAGTTCGGTGCCACGGCGGAACTGGCTGCGAACTACGTGCACTACCTCGAAGGTCGTGGCATCACGGGAGCCGCTGCGGCAGCGCCGCACTTCCTCGATGCCGCCTCCGGTGCCAAGGCCGTCCAATTCCGGATGGCGCGCGCCGCACGTGGTCGGGATGTGGTGCTCGACGAGCCGCTGATCGAGATGAGCAAGAACTGGGCTGCCGCCATGGACATCGTTGCAGGTGCATTGGGCACGTGATCGATCTGCTCGACGGCGCTCGGTGGCGGCTGGCCCGAACCGACGCCGGCTCTGTTCTCGACCCTGCCGATCTACGGGAAGATCTCGACTGGGTCGACGCGGTGGTGCCGGGCACGGTTGCCACTGCGCTCGGACACTCACTCGCAGTGGATCCCGACGAGCACGACTGGTGGTTCGTCACTCACGTCTCCACCGGTGACCATCGCCGGGTGCGAGTGAGCTTCGGCGGCATCGCGACCCGCGCCCGGATCTGGATCGATGGCGTCCATCGCAGAACCGTGACGTCGATGTTCGTTCCCGAGACCCTCGATCTGACGGACCGCGAAGACACCGTCACCATCGCCATCCACATCGAATCGCTTGCAGCTCAACTGAAGTCCCGACGCCCCCGCGGTCGGTGGCGATCGTCGCTGATCGCCGCACAGGGGCTGCGACACGAGCGAACGACGATGCTCGGTCGCGCACCCGTGTACGGGCCCCTTCCGGTACCCGTCGGACCGTGGCGTCCGGTGACGATGACCCCCATCCCCGACGTTCACCGCGTCGACCTGACGACGGCGGTATCGGGCACCGACGGCGTCGTCACGCTGCGCGCCGACCTGGGCGCTCCAGGGGTGGCTCGAATCATGATCGACGACAGGGCCTTCGAGCTCGGCACGGTCGAGCGCGTCGACTGCGCGGTGACGCTGCCCGACGTCGAACTCTGGTGGCCCCATACGCACGGCCGACCGCGAACGTATCGCGTGACGCTCGAGGTCGACGGCACCGTCCATCCCATGGGCGTCGTCGGCTTTCGCACGGTCGAGCTGGACCGTACGGCAGGCGGCGCAGTACTGACGGTCAACGGCGAGACCGTCTTCTGCCGCGGAGGAACGTGGACCCCGCTGGAGCCGGTGCGGTTGTGGTCGCCGGAGCCCGAGCTGCGGGCGGCGCTCGAGCAGCTCCGATCGGCGGGTCTGAACATGGTGCGCGTCGTCGGCACCCTGGTGTACGAGCAGGCCGAATTCTGGTCCCTGTGTGCAGAATTGGGCATCATGGTGTGGCAGGACGTCATGTTCGGCACCGTCGACCCGCCCACCGACGACACGTACACCGCAGCGGTCACCCGCGAGCTCGACGCGTTCGCCGACACGGTCTCCGCCAACCCCGCCCTGATGGTCGTCAGTGGTGGAAGCGAGACTCAGCAGCAACCCACGATGTTGGGACTCGCAGCCGAGGACCAGCGAATGGTGATGCTGGACAGCGTCGTTCCCAGCTTTCTCGCCGATCGTCTACCCGGCGTCGCCTACGTGACTTCGAGTCCGTCCAGCGTGAGCGGCGAACTGCACACTCACGTGGGCGACGGCATCGCACACTACTTCGGGGTGGGCGGCTATCTCCGACCACTGTCCGATATCCGCACTGCCGGAGTACGTTTCGCGGCGGAGTGCCTGGCCTTCGCAGTTCCCCCGGAACGGGCGCAGGTGGAGAAGTTCTTCGGGTCCGCGGCCGTTGCCGGTCACCACCCCGACTGGAAAGCCGCCGTCCCACGCGACCGCGGCTCGTCCTGGGACTTCGAGGACGTGCGCGATCACTACGTACGCACGATCTTCGGCGTCGACCCACACCTGATCCGGCGCGACGATGCAGAGCTGTATCTCGATTACGGTAGAGCGGCGATCGTCGAAGCGTTCACCGAAGCGTTCGGCCACTGGCGTCGAGCATCCTCGGGGTGCGCCGGAGCCCTCGTGCTGACGCTACGAGACACCGTCCCCGGTGCGGGCTGGGGCATCGTCGACACCGCCGGTGTGCCCAAGGCACCCTTCTACGCGTTGGCGCGGGCCAGTGCCCCGGTGGCACTGCTGTTGTCCGACAACGGACTCGACGGCTATTCGGTGGAACTGGTCAACGACGGACCGGCTCGATCGGGCACTGTTCGAGTGGTGCTGCACGCCTCCCGCGGCAGCCACGAGTTCGAACGCACGGTGAGCGCCCCGGCGAACGGATCCATCGCACTGACGGTGGATTCCATCGTCGGCACGTTCACCGACGTCAACCACGCCTACCGCTTCGGCAGCCGCACCTACTCCGCCGTCACGGTCCTGTTTCTGGACGACAGCGGCGTCGAGGCGGCACGAACCACCGCGCTCGTCGGCGCGCAGAGTCGTCAGAACACGGTGGGCCTCACGGCGAATGTTGTCGAAAAAGATTCTGGAACATGGGAACTGATCGTCCGATCCGACTGGCCGGCGCAGTACGTCTGCGTCGACATCGACGGCTTCGAGGTATCCGACTCGTGGTTCCACCTGGCACCGAACGAACCTCGTACGCTGACGCTCGTCGGTCGCGGCGGGGGTGCACCGCGCGGACACGTGCGCGCTTTGAACTCCGTGGAGCGGGCCTCGGTGGCACCGAAGGTCGTGAGCGGTAACTCGTAGTGGACTACGAATTCAGTCGATGGCCCAAGCTGTGCACGTGCCGCTAGCGGCTCGTGCTGAGTTTTCCTCGGGCATAGCCGATTCCGGCCGCACCGACGCTGGCCACCACGGCCATCGCACCCCACGCGCGCGCGGGATTGCCGCGGGCCGCTGCGCTGGTCTCCCGGCCGACCGCGCGAGGAAGAATCTTGGCGGTGTAGGCCCGCTCGGAGGACAGTGCGTCCTCGGCCCCGATCAACCGGGCGATCGCTGCCTTCGATACGCCCTCGGCGTAGCTGCGCGTGATGAGATAGCGCGGACGAGTGCGATCTGCGCTGACGGTGTGATCGACGACGATCGAGGGATCGAACACGATCTGGGCGTCGGGATGCGTCTGACGCAGACGGATGCACAGCTCCGTCTCCTCGCAACCGAGCGGCACTCGACCGATCCGGCCGATGCCGGAGACGAACCCGCCGAGTGCGACGACGGGCTCACGGCGGAACGACATGTTCGCGCCCATGAGATTGCGGACCTGAGCGGTTTCCGTTGGCTGCCCGCGGTAGGTGCACCCGACGACCCAATCGAGTTCGCCGGGTTCACCCACTACCTCGGCCGGCAAGAAGGCCGGACGCTTGTCCGGCCATACCGGGTATGCAGAGCCCCCAACGGCGTACACGGCATCGTCCGAGTAATGGGACAGAATGGCTCCGAGCCACTCTGTGGTGCGCGGTGAGGCGTCGTCGTCCAAGAAGACGACGATCTCACCGGTCGCGAGGTCGAGCGAGGTGTTGCGCGCTCCGGAGAGGCCACGTGGGTGGTTGTTCTCCACCACGTTCACGGTCCGGTGCAGCGGCGAGAACTCCTCGCGCGCACGTTCGGCCAGTTGCGCATTGTGATCGATGACGATGATCAGTTCGTCCGCCGGAACGACCTGATCGAGGACGGCACGCACGGCAGCCTGTAGTTCGGACCACCGAGCCAGGGTGTACGCGCAGATGACGACCGAGGAAGTCGGCAGACTCACGCCGTCTTCTCGCGGAGTTCGAGAACCTCGTTGTACGACTCCAGGGCCTCGAACTCGAGGTCCATGTCGGTGCGGGCGTCGACCGACTCTCGCAACGGCCGAACGATGGACTTGCGCTTGATCTTGCGGGCACGCATGCGCTCGGTCATCAGGGTGCGCAGCACCCGGAAGCCGTCGGAGAAGGTGCGCAGATTGCTCTGACCGTAGATGCGAGCCAACTCGACGCTCGGCACTTAAAAGAAGCTACGAGTTTGTCAAGCCGCGAACAAACCAACTGGGAGATTGTTTGGAGATACACGTCATAGTTTGTGACGAGATCAACGTGATCGGTACTGGTAGACGATCGTGTTGGTGTCCTGATACCGCACCGACCACGCCGAGTTGGTGGCGAGCCACTGCCGGAAACGTGCGACCGCATCGTCGGCGACGAACCCGTAGTACTGCATCGCCTCGAGCGACTGACGGGTCAGGACCATGTAGGTGGGTGTGTCGCTGACCGACGCGTTGTAGTCGATCTGGCCGAGCTTCTCCGGCGTCGGGAAGCCTTCCATGTACTCGGGGCCCAGCGCGTAGAGCGGGACGTCCCAGTACTCGTTGGCCTCCGTCAGGCGCCCGTAGTCCGACGTCGACCGGGCCGGGTAGCCCGAGGAGTACAGCATCGTGACTGCGGTGCCGGACGGTGACTGCGCGGCGACCGCGCGGGCGTCGTCGATCTGGTCGCGGTGTTCGAGCACGATCGGCCACAGGCCGAAGTAGCTCTGCAAGCCCAGCACGGCACTGCCGAGTGCCCCGGCCGTGGCGACCGCAACCGATGTCCGGGCGGTGAGCCTGCGGGCCCGGGACGGGCGATCCTGGGAGGGCTTGCGATCGAACAGGGCCAGGAACAGCGGCGTGATCAACAGCACGCAGCCGGGGATCGCGTACAGGTACACCCGGAAGATCGCTTCGCCGCCGTAGCTCTGCCCGGCGAGCAGCATGATCGATCCGAACGCCATCACCATCGGTGCCCAGAACGTCTTCTTGGTACGCCAGGCGTAGATCGCCGAGACGAACGCCAGCACGAACACCCCGCCGGACAGTGCGCGGCAGACCAGGGACGTGATCTGTTTGCCGAGCACGCCCTCCGCCTCGACGTTGCTCGCGGCGTTCTGTACGGGGTCGAACCCCTGGAAGAGTCCGTACGGTGCCACGATCGGCAGTCGCGGATACAGGTATCCGAGCAGGATGATCCCGAGAGGAATCATCAACCACCACGGCTTGGCTCGCCGCGTCACCAGCAGCACGCCGGTGACGGCCATCAGCCAGTACGGCGTCAGCTGGTGCGTCGGGACCAGGGCCGCGAACGGAACGATCGACAGGAACGCCGCGGACCGGGTGAGCGAGGAGGACATCAGCAGCGCCAGGAAGCCCACGGCGAGCAGAACGGCCCACGCCTGCGGTGAGTAGTAGTCCTGGCCCACCCAGTTGATGACCTCGGCGAGCATCGCCGCGGTGATCGCGGCGCGTTTGTCGAACTTCATGACCCGCGCCAGTCCGTAGACGGCCGCCGCGAGCACCACGTGGATCATCGGCGCGAACACGTGCGCCAGAGCCAGCGTGTCGTATCCGGTGACGTGCTGGAACCAGGCCGAGACGAGGAAGAAGCTGGGCCACTCGCTGTAGATGTCGACGCCGCTCGGAGCCAGTCGGTTCAGATCGAGCACGAACTCGGTGACGGCGACGTGCTTGTACGTCCAGTCGTAGATCGGAGCGGAGGTGACGAGGGTGACGGTGAATCGCTGGACCACGATGGCCAGGCCGATGGCGACCAGCATGGTGCGCAGCTGATGACGACGCAGCGCGATCAGGAACGCCGCCATGATCAGCACCATGCACAGCACCAAACCAGGGCCGGTTCCGGCGGTCAGCAGCCCGAACTGCGAGTACGTTGCGCGCTCGAGACCGGGCAACAACGGCAGCCACAGAAAGAACGCCAACGCCAGAATCAGGCCGGCAACATTGCGTCGCAACGTCTCTCGGTCGGTCAGAGCGAATTTCACGGAAGCGAGGGCGGACGTTCGCGACGACGGCGAGACGACCTCACGTGCCTGCGCCACCCAGACCGGCAGGTCGGGACGGCCGTGCTTGCGGTACCAGAGCACCGACGAGCCGATCAGGGCCAGACACAGCCACAACGTCCACATCCGGGGCGACCAGCGGTAGCCCCACATCGCCGCCGACACCATCAGTGTCACCACCGAGATACTCAGAATCGGCAGGGCGGCAGGAACCGCGGTGCGTGGGATGCGCACCCACGACAGGATCGCGGCACCGGGTCCGAAGAACAGCAGGACCGTCAGAAGCACGACGCGAACCAGCGTCGGCAGCGCGATCATCGAGGCCAGGCCGGACAGGGCGGCGAGGACGCTGATGTCCGAGTAGCGCAATCGGCTACCCGCGCGCCGCCGCGTGCCTGCAGCGAAGTCGGTGGTGCCTATGGGCCAGTCGGTCCAGTCGGACGGGACGAACAGCTTGTGCCGCAGATCCGCGATGGACCGGTATCTGGAATCAGTCGAGGACGGGTTCACGGCTCACCCCCGCCAGCGGAGTGCGTTCGCGACCTTCGCGCCTGCTGCGCCGGATGGCCGCGGGGCCCTTGGCGATGGAGAGCAGTTCCATCCGGCCGATGCCGTCGGGCAGGTCGGCAGCGAGATCGTCGGGAGGGGAGGCGACCTTGCTCATCTTGGCCGACAACCGAATTGCACTGCCGAGTCGGCGGGCGGCAACCTTCGCCGCGAGGCTCGCGGATCTGCGGTCGGTGGCGACCGTGTACAGCCACGCGCCGAGCCCGAGCCCGTACCCGCGCGCCTGGACCGCCAACGCCTCGGGATCGGCGCGGTGACGGTGCCACACGATGGCCGCAGGCTCGTACACCAGCTTGTCGCCGGCCATCAGCACCCGGAAGAACATGTCGAGATCCTCACCGCCGTTGGTCGGCGATCCCACTCCCAATGCCTCGTCGAATCCTCCCAGATCGAACATCCGGCCGCGGTCGACCGCGAAATTGGCTCCGGTTCCGTACATTCCGACCTGGAACGGAAACAGCGGCACGTCGGCCGGAGGGTTCTTCAGGTCGTAGACCCGGGGCGTCACCGAACTCGCCCACCCGACGCGGCGATCGAAGTACGCCTGCGCCTGAGTGCGGATCTCCCCACTCGGCACGATGCCGGACACGCACGTGACCCGCTCGGCCCGCCCGAAGCCGCGCGCGATGCTGCGCAACCACCTCGCGTCGACGGCGACGTCGTCGTCGGTGAAGGCGACGATGTCGTGCCGCGCTGCCCGTAAACCCGTGTTCCTGGCCCTCGACAGACCCGCCGTCGGCTCGGACACGACGCGAACACGGGAGTCGTCCAACCCCCGAACGTACTGCTGCGTGGCATCGGTCGGAGACGCATTGTCGACGACGACCACCTCGAAATCCGGGTAGTCCAGAGCGGACACCGACGCGAGCGCGCCCTGCAGATGATCGACTCGGTCACGAGTGCAGATCACCACGGTGATCGGCGGCAACGCTCGATCGGTCTCGGGCACAGCATCGGGCATCGGAACCTGGGCGAGCGACATCGCCGCCCTCCGTGCATCGTCTGCCGCGACCGCGCCGTCGACGACATCGAGTTCGACGAAGCCGAGGGGGTCCGGTCCGCGTCGGATCAGCAACCGGGCACGGTGGTAACCGTCGGAACCGTCGAGGACGAGAGAGTCCGGAAGATCCTGCTCCAGGTCGATGTCACCGATCCACACGGCACCGTCCCATTCGGGAGACTGCAGTCTGGGGAGCGCGGGAGGTAACACGGGGAGGGTCCTTTCGAGTGACACGTACGGGCAGGTGGGGCGGGGTCTCAGTCGGCGCGATACCGCACCCAGTCGACCGCCATGGTCGCCGGGAACGGCGTGGAGTTGTCGGTGGGGCCGGGCCAGTCACCGGCGACGGCGACGTTGAACAGCAGGAAGAACGGCTTGTCGAAGACCCAGTAGTCGTTGCCGCCGGTGAGGTCTGCCGGAGTGATCGTGGCCAAGGTGGTGCCGTCGATGCCGGTGGTCACGCGGCCGGGAGAGCGCTCGACCCAGTAGGTGTGGAAGTTCTCGGACAGCGGCTCCGGCGGAATCCCGCCTGCGTCCACCTTCTGGCTCGTCAACGAATCGGGTTGGGGGGCATGGATTCCGGTGTGGTACTGGTCGGCCTGGTTCAACGTCTCCATGATGTCGATCTCGCCGGACAGCGGCCAGCCGACCGAGTCCAGGTCGGTACCGAGCATCCAGAACGCCGGATGCAATCCGGCTCCGGCCGGCATCTTGATCCGAGCTTCGATGCGGCCGTAGGTGAACTCGAACTTGTCCTTGGTGGTCACTCGGGCCGAGGTGTACCCGTCACCGTTGCGCATCGCATTGATGACCATGTGGCCGTCTCCGTCGAGAGACGAGTTCTCGGTCGAATCGGTGTAGTCCTGCTTCTCGTTGTTGCCCCAACCGGTCTGCCCGACATCGTGACTCCAACGGTCGTCCGACATGGCATCGCCCGCCGTGCCCGAGAAGTCGTCGTAGACGGTGAATCCGGGCTTGGCGGCTTCGGTATTGGACGCCGACGTCGTGGAGGTGGCGTCGACGGTGCCCTGCGCAGTGGAGTCGGGGTCGGCTCCGTCCGAGCGCTGCGTTATTCCGTACACGGTTCCGGTGACGACCAGACCCAGCACGACGAGGAACGCCATAACGGAAGGCCAGCGTCGACGTGGAGGCTCGACGATGAGCCCGGTTCCTGGTAGCCGCGAAACCTCGACGGTCCCCGTTCCGGACTCGTGGCTCGATGCGGCATGACGACTCACGCGGTCTCGTCGACGTTCTTCGGAACTCGCGTCGCGTTGAACTGCGAGACCGACAGCACGACTATGCCCACGAGAAGCGCATAGGTGGCGATGCGTTCCATGCTTCCGATACCGAGACCGAACTCGTGACCGCTCATGTAGGCGAAGTAACCGGCCAGACCGACCGCACCGAGCGCGGTCACGACGATGCGAATACCGCGCGGCAGACTCCGGTGCCCGCCTGCGACGACGAGGCCGAAGTTTCCGAAGATGAAGAACGCGGTGGCTCCGAACGAGTGGATGGGGTAGTTCACGCCCTGGTTGACCAAGCCGGCGGTCATGGCACCCGCGCCGGCCACGAGGAAGAACGACGCGGCCCTGCCGTCGATCCGGCGAACGATGTACCAGGATGCCCCCACCGCGGCGATCGCCACACCGAACAGCACCATCGAGGCGTTGAGCAGCACGTAGAGCTGGCTGCACGGCCAGTTGCCGGTAGGCCCGCAGAAGGGAACGCCGAGCTCGCTGATGTAGTTGTTCCGGTAGCTGTAGAGACCCCGCCAGGTGGCCGAGACGATGTACTCGACGAGAACGAACTGCACCACCGACAAGCCCGCCCACCGAGCGACGTGGGCAACGAAGACCGATCGCTTCGTTGCAGGCGCAACGGTGCTCGACGTCGGACTGTTCGCTTCGGGTTCGGTGGGGCGCTTCGCTTCGATGGTCATGCAGTCTTCTCCTGAGGGGCCAGCAATGCGAGGGGGTTCGCTGCTACGAGATCGAGTGCGGCTTGCACTGTGTGGCGGTCGAAAACATTGTCGTGAAACGACGCCGAGACGAACACGACCGAACCGATGGTCTCCATCGTGATCATCACCGACTCCGGTAGTCCCGGATCGGCGATCACGAAGAAGGCACGGTCGGCGGGCTCGGCAACCCAGGAGACCTGCTCCAACTGCCTGACTCTACCGAGATCGGAGTACATGAGCTGAACTCTGGGTCGAACCGGAACTCGGTCTGCTGACACCCCGGAGACGGCCTTGTGTTCACGCTTGTACTTGATGGTGCTGATCGTCGCGGATGCGATGGGACGGCCCTTGGCGATGGCACCGGACAATGCCCCGTGCACCTCCCCGGCCGAGGTGGGATCGATGTCGGAGAAACGGATCCCGGCCGCGAAGTTGCCGAGCACCACCGTCGACGGCGGAAGGTAGCGGCGGCAGTCGAACAGAAACGCTGCGGAACGATCGAGCGACAACGACGTGCGCGCGAACGCCGAAGCCACGGCGGCACACATCACGGCGCTGACGCTCGCGCCGGGCAGGTGGGATTCCCGCCACCGCCGGATCGCATCGGTGGTACCCGACTGCGTCACCACGGTGGCCACCGCCGCGGACGGTGCCCACGGCCGACATGCCGTCGGCGATGCGGTGTCCGGCGCGGCGGTGTCGGTGGTGGCTGCGTATTCCGGGTTCGGACCGGGACGGACGCGGTCGAGGATCGTGTCGAAGACTTTCCTGGGATTTCGAACGATCCAGCGCAACAGTGCTTTTCGGAGAGGGTGACCGTCGATGGCTCTGCTCGCCCACGCCGGAAGCGGGGCGTCGGGACGTGCGTCGGCCAAGTAGGCGAACAGGTCGACCGGCAACAGAGCGTCGCCGATACCGTGATTGAGATCGAGGAACAGGTAGCGACCGGCCAGACGGATCCGCAGAGTGATCTCGGGAACGGACGCGTGCGAGAACTCGGTGAGCTCCTTGGCCAACTGCTCGTGATCGACGGCGGGTCCCTCGACGATGTGCTCGACCACCCGCTCCGGCTCGTAGACCCAGCCGGCCGAAGACTGGTCGGCGCGCAGGCCCAGCCGCGTCGCAGGACCGATCGAGGCCAGTGCGAGTACCCGGCTCCGCACTCGTGCGAGATCACCGAAGTCCGCGGGTCCCAGCACGGTCACGATGCGCGAATCGGACCGAAGCATGTCCAGTGAACTGGCGCGATAGGTCTGAGTCATGGTGCCGTCCTGTGTTGAGCGTGGACAGGGATGCGACGCGGTGACGGTTCGTCGAGCTGCGGCCGGCCGTCCTGTGGCTCGCGGCGAGGCGGTTCCGCGTGGCGGGGTTCGGCGTGGCGTGGCTCGCCGTGGCGGGGCTCGCGATGACGCGATCGAGGTGGGCGGGCGTCGCTGTCGTCGATCGGCCCGCGGGGTCCGGGAGAGCCCGACGGGCCCTGGTCGTCACCGGACTCGCCGTTGCTGCCTGCGGACAGCTCACGAATCCATCGGACGAGCGGCACGATCAGAACGACTGCCCCGAACGCCTCCGCGGCGAGGTACGCCCAGCCGACGGCCGCGATGCCCATCGACGACGACAGTGCCACCGAGCCGCCGATGATGATCGAGGTGGCCACCACCTGCACGATCACGGCCAGTCGCATGCGCCGACGGACCCGAGCCAAACCGTCGTACAGGGAACCGACGACGGAGAGCGGGATGGTCAGCGCGGCCAACTGCACGATGATGGTGCCCTGATCGCGATAGCCCTGGCCGATCAGGCCGAGTCCGAACGGTGCAACGAACGCCAGGAAGATCGACCCACCCACCGCGACGATGCACACGAGGCTCATGAATCGCTTCGTCAGGCGGTGGAACTGTTCGGGGTGGGCGGCGACCTCGGCGACGTACGGTCCGATCAACACGCTGATGAGAATGTACAGAGCACTGACGATCGACCAGGTGAGCGAGAAGTAGGCGTTCTGCTCGGCACCGAGGGTGGCGACGACGATCATCGGCACGAGCAGCGGAGCGAGCGAGCCGAGCGCGGTGATGCCGTACGCCGAACCGAAGTAGGCCCACATCTCACGCCGGGGCGGCAGATCCGGCTTGCCGGCGTACCGCTGTTCGGTGCGGACGTTCTTCAGGATCGCGCGCAAGACGAAGATCGACGCCACGATCGCGGGGACAGCCCAGGCGGAGATGATCGAGGTACTGCGCTCGGTCGAGAAGAGCGCCAACAACAACACGAACTTGAAGACGGCGTGAAAGACGTTCTTGGCGGCCGCCCATCGGGCAACGCCCAGGCCGGAGGAGGTCTGATCCTGCAGCGCGAACACCGCCAGCACTGCGACGAAGAACGGGAACGAGACGATTTCAGCGGTGTTGGTGAACATCTCGTCCACCGGCGCAACCAGCAGGAAGCCGCCGCCGAGCACGACCGCGAACGCGGTCACGGTGAGGTAGCCGCGCACGATGAACGACTTGGCCAACCGGCCCGAGATCGGAAGGAATCGCTCGTACATCGAACCGAGGCTCAGATTGGACAACGTGGAGAGCATCACCGCGGAGGTGATGACCGCCGACGCGCTGCCCACCTCGGCGACGGGATAGAGCCGACCGGCCGCAGCCCAGAACAGCAGGCCGAGTGCGCCTGTTATGGCCGTCGAGAGCATCAGAGCCATCGAGTTGAGCGCGAGATTGCGGTCGGAGGCCTTCGAACCCGGTCCCGTCTCGGGTGTCGAATGTTCGACGGGGTCGGCGATCGGAGAAGCATCGACCGAATGCACGGCATCGTGCCGAGGCACGGTCTGCACCGGCATCGTCGGGCTGTTCATCAGACCCAGGTCGAACCGAGCCGGTTCGACCGGATACCACCGAAGTTGTTCGAGCTGTTCGTGCTTGGGCGGCAGGATTCTGGGAGCGCGGTGCTTCACAATCGAACCCGCCCCACTGCGACGGGAGGCGACGGAGCAGTGATCTCGAGGTCGAATGCAGCAGCAGTGGCCGCGAGAAGTTCGGCTCGCACGTTCTCGCGCAGGTCGCGGCCGTAGAGCGAGTGATCACCGGACTCGAACGAGGTGACGGTGGGCACCGACGATCGGCGTCGGAGCCGGCGCATTCCCTCCGGGCCACGATTGGTTTCGAACCAGGCGGTGTCGCTGGGGGAGAGCAGAACTCGTGTCTGCACCCGGCGGTCGCTGAGAATCCGCAGCGATATCTCGGGAACCTGGATCAATCCGCGCCGGCCGAGCCAGATCCACAGGGCATACGGAATTCGCGGCTGCAGTGCATTCTTGGTCCGTACACCCCAGTGGTGCAGACGGTCGAGTGCGCGAGCCTTCAGTCCCGTCTCCTCGATGTGCATCGAGGAACGCTTGACGAATTCGAGTCGACGAGTGGTCCAGTCCAGGGTGTTGAGCAGTACTGCGGCACGAACCCCCAGTTCTCGGGCGGCGAAGCTGGAATACCAGGAGCCCGAGCACATTCCGGCCACCAGGACATTGTCCGGGGTCGACCCCGACTGCCGGACGGCGGTGAGTGCATCCTCGTTGCCCTCGTCGCTGTAGAGCCGGGTCAACTCCGTATCGGACACAATTCCGCTCTCGCCGGTGCCGCGACGATCGAAACGCACCGTGGCCACTCCGAAGCGAGGCAGTAGCCGCGCCAGTTCCACCCACATACGGACCGGACCGACACGGTGCTCGTTGGCGGTGGGATACAACACCACGGTCGGTCCACCGGGCAGGCACAGATCCGAGGACGACCGAATCGCGAAAAGCTGATGTGCGCCCAGGTATTCGATGCTCTCCTGAATTCCCTCGACCACTGATCGCGATCGACGCTCCACCGCGACGTCGGCCGCGGGCGTCGCGGGGAACTTCGACGCCGTCCACGTCGCGAGGTAGGAGATGTCGGACGTCGGGATGACGACCTCGAAATCACTCGGCTCGAGAAAGTCGTCGTGCGCGGTCAGAATGTGTTCCTGAGCCGAGAGAGTCTCGACGACCCTGCGTACGGGCTTGGTATCGGCTCGCTCGGCGCGCGTGGCAACCAGCACCGGTGCGTCCGTTCTCGTCTTCGCGGCATCGAGCGCGGAGAAGTCGGCAGCCGAATCAGGATGCAGCACAGCGCCGATGATTGACACCCTGGGATCTGCTTCGGAGTCGGTGGTCACGCTCACCGAATACAGCGCGCGCTGCTCGTGCAGATACGACCGTCCTCTGACCACCGGATCCCACAGCGTCATCGCGGTGAGCGGGCCACACTCGGCGGCGACCGAACACGCCAACAAGGCACCGACGCGCAGACCGACGAGGCCGACGTCGTTCACCCCGCAACCACGAAGGTAGGCGACGGCTTCGACGATGCTGCGCTGCCAGTGCGCCACCGCGTCGGGCTGATCCTGCTCGCCCCACGAATCCCCGGTGCCGCGATAGTCGAACCGCAGCACCAGAAGTCCCTGCGCACACAGCTTCTGCGCGAGCAGGGTCATGCCGCGATACGAATCGACCTGTTCCTTGCCCAATGGTGGGCACAGCACCACACCGCCGCGCGCCCGACCGCCGGACGGCACATGGACGGTGCCGAACAGCGGTGAGTCGGCCGGGCCGAACCACATCGGGTACTTGCCGCCCGCCGTACGCGAAGAGGACTCGGCGAGAACTGAGCCGATGCGCCGGGGAGCGGTGCGGGAACTGTTCACAGGTTTGGTCCTTCGTGTACGTACACGGGTGAAGCGGTATCGATCAGTTGCGCAGTGCGGCAGGCCAGGCCGATCGATCGAGTCCATGGGTGCGGAGCATCGCCAAGGCGATGCGTTCCATGCCGAAGCCGACGCAGGCGCTGTGGGCCGGTTCACCATCGACCGTCTCGATGCCGAAGGTGTGCCCGAAGTGATCGCGGTGGCAGTTGCACGAGACGACCGCGGTGCCCTCGTCGAGATCTCCGTAGAGCTTGACGACCAGTTCGGTCTTGAGGTTCTCGTTGCGCTGGTTCGCCGCGAGCATGCGTCCGGCGCGCCCGAAGAACGGGTCGTTGGCGATGACCGCCTCGGCTTCCAACCCCAGATCTGCCAGCACCTGAAGACCGCGCGGTACCCAGCGTTCGCGGTGTGCGATCGCGTCGTCGGGGGTGCCGACTCGAACGAACTCGTGCATCCGAAATGCCTGCATCCGAGCCGGATCCACCGCGGGTTCGTGCCGGAAGCAGTAGCCGTAGATGTCCATCAGCGTGCCCTCGTCGGGCAGCGTGCCGGTGAGCATCGAGTACGACGGATGGCAGGCAGCCGAGACCAGCATGGTGCCCGCCGAGTGCAGAAAGTGATCCCAGTCCTTACCGTCTGATCGTTCCGCCAACAGCGCCGCGTGTTCCTTGTTGTCGCCCTCGAACGTGTTGATGGCACCGGTGAGGTTGGGGAACGACGCGATGTAGTCGGTGCGCTCGAAGGCTTCCCGCGGGAAGACCGGAGCGAACCGGAATCGAGTGGCCTGACGGCCGTGTTCGGCGACGCCTGCCTCGGTGACGCGGGCATCGACGAACTCGATGATGTCCTCGAATTCGCCACTGCGCCCGTACAATCCGGGGATCGAGCTGGGAACCAGCAAGCCGGCGTCGACGAGCTGGGCGCGGAAAGCGGCTCGGGCCGAGTCGAGTTCGCTGATGTCTGTCTCCGGTGCGGAGTGTGTGGTGGTCATCATTTTCCCTTGTAGACGAGGGAGAGCTGCGAGTTGTGCCCCAGGATGCGTTCGTTGCTGACCATGATCGCGGACCCGTGCGCATCGCGGAGATGACGGCCGATGCTCATCTCGCCGTCCTGGCGGTAGCCGGAGATGCCACAGATCTGCAGTGCCTTGCCGACGATGTCGATGACGAGCGTCGACGCGGTGACCTTGACGTTGTTGATCTTGAGTGCGAAACCGATGGCTCCGAGCTCGGCAGGGCTGTCGGAGACGGCCTCGAACTTGGCTGCGGCACCGAACACCGTGTCCACCAACTGCTCGTGCACCACCATCAGCTCCGCGAGACGCAGCGCGCTCGGCGGCGGCGTTCCCGGAGTCTTGCGTGCGGCCTTCTGCACCGACTTGCGCGCCTTGGTGACCGCCGCGTCGGCGATGCCGAGCCACGCAGATCCCCACAGCACGTGCGCTACCGGAAGCATGGTCTGAGCGGAGATGTCGCCGTAGTTGTCGCCCAGGATGTTCGACGTCGTCGTGCGCGCGTCCAGCATGAAGCCGGGGCTGCAGGTGCCGCGAAAGCCGAGGGTGTCCCAGGTGCCGGTCTTGACGAGCGTCACGTCGGGCTTCTCGCACACCACGAGCACCTGATCGCTCGGCGGGCTGTCGACGCTGCGCCGCGCCGTCGCCAACACGATCTGCGCGTACTCGCCGTAGGAGATGACCGGTGCGTTCTTGCTGAGCGTGATCTGCTCACCGTCGTACTCCACCGCGCAACTGCTCGAGCGGACGTCGCCGCCGATGTTGATCTCGGTGGTGGCCGACGCCACCAGTATGCGATCGGTCACGATCCGACGCTGCAGGTCTGCCATGGCGTCGGACTTGCCGTGGCGGACGATGCTGAGCACCTGTGACTGGTGCATGACGAAGATCATCGCCGTCGATGCGCACTCGGCACCGAGGGCGCGCGAGATCCGGGCTATGTCGTTCAGTGTTGCCCCGCCTCCGCCGAACTCCCGCGGAATTCCGACCCCGAGCAAGCCGGCGTCGCGCAGCGCATCCACCGATTCGGTGGGGAAACGGGCATCGCGATCGACTTCGTCGGCGTAGGTCCGCAGCACGGCCAGCACGTCGGTGATCGACTGGTCGATCGAGCTCTCGTAGACGGTGGTCATGGCCTCAGTCCGTCAGCTGAGCGATGGCCGCGGCGATCGCGTTGATGCTGCCGAAGGTCGACTTCTGCAACATGGTGTCGGGGAATTCGACGTCGAACTCGTCCTCGAGCGCGATCATCACGTTGACACTGGCGTGCGAGGTGAGGCCGCTGTCGTAGAGATCGGCAGCTTCGTCGATGCCCTCAACGGGAACCGGCAGCTTTCCGAATTTCTCCAGAACGGTTCGCACTCGAACCACGTCGTGAGCATTGAGCGTCTGCATCGAAACCTCCACCGATCGCGTTAACCACGAGACCGGACGGCCTCGTCGTCGACTCAGGGTCGGCTGGCAGTGCGCCTTTTCGACCCAAAGTCTCCCCAGACCCTCTTAAACAATATCGCAGATTGTTTAGTAGCGTTACCGGGATGCCCGCATCGGGTATCCGAGCCGCCGTACACTTCGAGTGGAGCGGGGGCTCGTACGGGCGCCGGATCGGGCGTCGAAACACAATCTGTGAAGGACTGTCTGGTCTATGGGTGGAGTCTGCGGGGTGTCAGTGGGTACCGGTGCCGTGCGCATCGCGTACATCGCCGACGGCCGCCGCGTCGAGGACTCCATCGACGCAGAGGGTGCACACGACCTGCTGCCCGGCAAGCTCGTCGACCTCGGGCCGTTCGAGGACATCGTCCTCGCAGGATGGGACACCGCAGCCGTGACGGCGCTGCTGGAGACCCTCGGCGACGGCACCGTGCCGAAAGCTCGCATGGTCGAGGAGTCCCGCGCCCTGCTCGCCTATGCCCGCACCGTTCCGGAACTGGCCGACAAGGACTACGTCCTGGTCGTCGACCTGGGAAAGAAGGGGCTTTCGGCCACCGCACTCGATGTCGCGGGAGAGTACGTCGAGTGGACCGCACGCACCGTCGACATCAGCGGTGACCGCTTCGACGAGGTGGTCCGCGGCATCGTGATGGCCAAGGGCATTCTGCCGGCTCCGGTCGGCCCCGAGGGCGATCAGGAGTACCAGGCCTTCTTCCGCGAGCTCAAGGAGTTGGTGAGCTCGTCGGTCGGCGTCCGGGCACCCAACCGCGGCCCGATGTTGCTCAGCCGAAAGGAATTCGAGCGAGAGATCACACCGCTCGTCTCCGACGCCTTGGACTGGGCCTCCAAGCAGGCACCCGATGCCGTACTGCTGATCGGCGGCGGTGCAGCCATCCCCGCGGTGCGCACCATCATCGAGGACAAGTGGAACGTTCCCGTCCACGTGCCGGACGACCCTGCAATGGCCATCGCCGAGGGCGCGGCACTCGACGAAAGGCCCGCCGAAACCCCTTTCGACGGCTCTCTTCATGCCGATGTGGGAATCATCACCGTCCCGGACGATGCATCGGAACTGCTCGATGCGCCCGAGATGCTCGCCGAGCCGGAGATGCTGGACTTCGACACCGTCGAGGAGTGGATGGTCGACGGCCTCACCGTCGACCAACTCGCGACCGAGGATCTGACGATCCCGTCGACCACCTTCGACACGGCCCCGGCAGACATCGACCTCGACGAACCTGCACTCCTGCAGCCCGAGGTGCTCGAACCCGCGGCACCCGAGCCGGGGGTCGTCGCCGAGCCGGTTCGCCGCGGCCGACGCACCTGGTCGATTCGGGATGCGTCCGTGCTCGCCGCCGTGAGTCTGCTGATCGTCGCGGTAATGGGACTGGTGTTCACCCGGGGAAACACACCGCCGCCCACTCCGCTGATCGACCAGCAGATTCCCACCGATTCCACGTTCGCCGCTGCGCTTTCTGCCGTCGCGGGTCCGGCCGACGGGGTCGATCCGGGACCCGCCGAGCTGCCGGTGCTCGGGCCCGCTCGATTGTCCGACGCGGACCTGTACGAGCGCGAGTTCACCTACGCCGGCGAGCTGTACCTACCGACTGTCGATCCGGAGCTGCCGGAATAGACCTCGGGTCCGGTTCGAGCCAACCGGGTGGGGAGCGCGACCGGTTTCACTGCGCCCGGCTCCGCCCACCGCCGGGGCGCGCGCCCCGCCGATTCGGCCGAAGCGGTAGCCTGGCGCTCTGGACGAGGTGGACCGCGTCCGAAGACAACTGCCGATCGAAATGAGGCCGACAACTGTGACTGTGCTGCTTGGGGTGTCCATGGGGACCCGAGCCGTGCGCACGGCGCAGCCCCGAGCCGAACAGTTCGGGTCACCCGTCGGCGACCCATCCGGCCTGGTCACCGACATCGACCGGCCCTTGTTCTTCCGCAACGAACTCATCGACAGCGTCGGCGGAGACCTTCCGCATCTGGCCGCCGAATCGATCGGTGCCGCAGCCGAGAGCGAGCCCGAACTGGCCACCGGCGTCGCCTACCGCGACCCCCGCCAGGCCGACGCGCTGCATGCTGCCCTCAGCGGTGCGCGCCTGCACAACTACCACCTGGTCCCCGAGGTGGAGGCCGTCGTCGAGTACCTGGCGGCAACGGGCGAAGCCCGCAACTGCAATTCCGTCGCCCTCTTCGACCTCGGAAGTTCCGGACTGACCGTCAGCGTCGTGGACCTGGTCCAGCGCACCGTCATCGCCTCGCAGCGATCCGGTGCGTACAGCGGAGATCTGCTCGACGCCTACGTGCGCAACAATCAGCTCCAACGCCTCGGCAAGCAGCCGACCGACCCCGACATGGCGTTGTTCGAGAAGCGCTGCCGAATTGCCAAGGAACGCTTGTCCACTCAGGACGCGGTATGTCTGCCCGACGCCAGCGGCATGATCCTGCTCTCCCGAGAGAACTTCGAGCTGCTCATCACCGACCTGCTCGACGAGGCCATCGAGTTCGCGCGCGACGTGATGATCGGTGCCAACGTTCCGATCGACGCCGTCGTACTGATCGGCGGTGGAGCTCGCATGCCGATCGTGCAGAAACGCGTCGGACCACTGCTCGAACTCCCGTCGATCGTGCCGACCGAGCCCGAGACCGTCGCTGCACGTGGAGCGGCACTGGCCGCTCGGCCGCATTCACGCACGCGAACCGGAACGAGACGGGCACCGAATCGGCCGGCGACGTCCGCTGCGCCGATGACCACCGAACCCACGTCGCGGGTCCGCTCGGAACCGGCTTCCGTGCCGGTGCCGCCGCCGCTACCCGCGCCGGTCCGTCCGGTTCCGGCGAATACCGAGTCCCAGCACGCCGCGCCCGGTGTGCCTGTCCCCGCTCCCTCGCCGGCGCGTCCTGTTCCGGCCCGTCCCTGGATAGCGGCGGGAGCGGTCGGCGCGCACTCGCAGGACACGGTGTCCGAGGTGCCGGTGTCCGAAGTGCCGGTGTCCGAAGGCCCGGCGTCAGAAGGCCCGGCGTCAGAAGTCCCGGCCGATTCCGCCGGTACCTCGGGAGAATTCGCTTCCTCGAGGTTCACCGACTCCGCCGAATCCGGTGCAGTCGATTCGGTTCCGGAGACCTCACCGGTGGTGGAAGATGTTCTCGACGGCCACGTGCAGGGGGCGCGGGTCGACGGGGAGGTCGTTGCGTTGAGCGCGAACACGGGGGATTCGTCTGCCGAGAACTCTGCTGCCAGGCCCGAGGCAGCAGACGACGGCAAGCCGGTTCCGTTCCAGCTGAAGAACGTCTACTGGCTCGACGCCGATTACGACGACGACGACGGCGAGGACGACCGCACCCGGGCTCGGCGCAAGCTCCGCACCGGAGGTGTTCTCGCGCTCGGTCTCGCGTTGGTGGTGGGCGGCTCCGCGTTCATGATCACCCAGCAGAACACACCGCAGGTGGTCGACACCTCGGTCAGTCGGAACCAGACCGAAGCTCCCGTTGCCACCACCACGGTGCCGCCCACGTCGGTGACACCAGCGCCGGTGTTGCCGCCGCCCGCACCTGCACCGGAAACCACGGTCGAACCGACCACCGTGCCACCGGAGACCGAGGTCTACCAGGAGCCGTGGACGCCGGAGCCGACGACGACCACGACCACGGCCGAGCCTGCTCCGCTGCCACCCGTCGAGACCGTTCCTCCGACGACGCAGCAGCCACCACCGCTGATACCAGGCTTCCCGGAGTTCACGCTGCCCGGTTTCCCGCCGATCGCTCCGCCCGCTCCCTGACCCGATTCACTTCTCTCCGTGAGTGTTTCGCGGCCTGATGTGCTCGAAGATCAGGATGGTCTCGGTAGCGGCCACAGCAGGGTCGGCGCTGAGATTCTCGACGACGAAGTCGCGAAGAGTGGCGGTGTCGACGGTTGCCACATGCACCAGGAAGTCGTCCGCACCGGCAATGAAGTAGATGTTCAGCGTCTCCTTCCGTGAGGCGATCTTCGAACCGAATTCGCTGATGCGTCGTCGAGCATCTGCTTGCAGCCGAACCGAGATCATGGCCTGAATGCCCTGGCCGAGTGCCTCGGGGTCTATCTCGGCGTGGAAGCCGCGGATGACGCCGCGTTCGACCAGAGCACGAACCCGCGCCAGTGCGGTCGACGGTGCGATCCCGGCCGCGGCAGCGAGCGCGTTGTTTGGTGTACGGGCGTCGCGGCGGAGCTCGTCGAGCAGGATGTGGTCGATTCGGTCCAGTGGCACCGACCGAACATCGTTCGACCGAGACCCCGCTTCACCCGTCTCGAACGAACTATTGCTCACCATTCTGGGATTGTACAGAATTATATTCACTTCCGTTGCGGGTATTTCGTAGATAATTCATAGTTGGCCTACACGGATGGAGCCCCGGCTTCACATCACCCGCCACCGAGGAGGCCGCCATGAAGATCGGAATTCCACGCGAGATCAAGAACCACGAATACCGGGTGGCCATCACCCCGGCAGGCGTGCACGAACTGGTCTCGCGAGGACACGAAGTGATCATCGAAACCGAGGCAGGAGCCGGTTCGTCGTTCACCGATACCGACTACAAGGCCGCCGGAGCGCAGATTCTCACCGATGTCGCCGAGGTCTGGGAGTCTGCGCACCTGCTGTTGAAGGTCAAAGAACCCATCGCCGAGGAGTATTCACGCCTGAGGAAGGGGCAGGTGCTGTTCACCTACCTGCACCTCGCGGCGTCCAAGCCGTGCACCGATGCGCTGCTCGAGTCGGGTACCACCGCCATCGCCTACGAAACAGTCACTGCTGCAGACGGTTCCCTGCCGTTGCTCGCCCCGATGAGTGAGGTTGCCGGACGCCTCGCGCCGCAGGCCGGTGCCTACCACCTGATGTCCAGTGAAGGCGGGCGCGGAGTTCTGATGGGCGGAGTTCCCGGAGTCCGCCCCGCCAACGTCGTGGTGATCGGAGCCGGCGTGTCCGGAAGGAACGCCACCGCAATCGCTTTCGGCATGCACGCCGACGTCACCGTGCTCGATCTCGATGTGAAGGCGCTGCGCGCCATCGACGATCAGTACCGCGGTGCGGTGAAAACTCTGGTATCCAACGCTTACGAGCTCGAACAGGCCGTTCTCGCAGCGGATCTCGTCATCGGCGCAGTGTTGGTGCCCGGAGCGAAGGCACCGAAGCTCGTGTCCAACAGTCTGGTTCAGCGTATGAAGCCGGGTTCGGTTCTGGTCGACATCGCCATCGATCAGGGCGGCTGCTTCGAGGATTCGCACGCCACCACCCACGCCGATCCCACGTACAAGGTGCACGAGTCGGTGTTCTACTGCGTCGCCAACATGCCCGGTGCCGTACCGCGCACGTCCACCTACGCGCTCACCAACGCCACCCTGCCGTACGTCGTCGCACTCGCCGACAAGGGCTGGGAAGCTGCCTGCGAGGCGGACCCGGGTCTCAAAGCCGGCCTGAGCACGCACAACGGTGCACTGCTGTCGGAGACCGTCGCCGCTGCGTTCGCCTGAGCGGCTGCGCCGCACGTGCACGGAAGTTCGGCTCCTGCTACGAAGTTCTGCTCACATGCGGCGGAGCCGCTCACGCGCTGTGACGGCCGGAGCGCCTGCTCTTGCGGGTGGGTGCCGTCGCCCGGCGCTGCGCTCGGTTGGAGGGCCCGCCCACGTTGATGGGGCGGGCCAACAGCACGGCGATCGCCGTGGTCAGCGGAACCGACAGGGCAAGCGCCACACCGCCGACTGCGGAGCGGACGATCTCGATGGCCACCGAATCGCCGGTGAGCACGTCCTGGATGGACCGGTCGGCGACGCTGAAGAGCAGCAGCAGCGGCAGTGCGCCACCGGCGTAGGCGAGCACGAGGGTGTAGACGGTACTGGCGATGTGATCGCGACCCACCCGCATCGTGGCGGTGAAGATCTCGCGCCGCGACGCCGTCTCGTCCACCGAGGCGAGCTCGAAAGCCGCGGACGCCTGCGTGATCGTCACGTCGTTGAGCACACCGAGCGAGCCGATGATGAAGCCGGCCAACAGTAGACCGGTGACGCTGACGTTGCCGATGTACGTCTGTACGGCGGTGTTCTGTTCCTCGGACAATCCGGTCAGGTGGGTCATGCGGATGGCGACGTACGACAGCACTGCCGCCACCGCCATCGAGGTGAGGGTGCCCAGCAGCGCCGAGCTGGTCCGAAGGTTCACCCCGTGCGCCAGATAGAGCACGGCATACAGAATCACCGCACCGGCGACGAGGGCCACCGGAATGGCGGGTGCACCGTCGAGCAGGGCGGGCAGCATGAACACGACCAGCACGGCGAACGCGATGAGCAGGCCGACCAGTGCGCGGAATCCCCGCCAGCGGGCGACGACGCAGATGACCACGGCGAACACGCCTACGATCAGCGCCAACGGTAGCCCGCGGGAATAGTCGTTGAAGGAGTAGCGGACTCCACCGGCAGGGTCGGTCTGCACGACCAACCGGATGTCCTCGCCGGCACTCAGAGTCGGTTGCCCGGGCCCCGGAGCGATCTCGAGTACCGTGCGCTTGCCCGCGTCCTCGCCCGTGGTGATGTCGACGATGCTGCGCTGGCATTCGTAGGAGTCGTTCACCGCGGGGGTCGGGTCACCGGTGAACGGTCTTCCGGCGTCGGGACTTCCGCAGGGCCCGATGCTCTGCGAGGTGATGGTGCCCGCCTCGGTGGACACTGCGCCACCGCCGGAGGTCTGGAACGGCAACGGGATGTCGACGCTCTGCTGGCTCGGCCACAGAGCGATCGCACCACCGATCACGGCGATGGCAATGGCGACCAACAGTCCGACGACCACCTTGGCCGCCACCGGTCCCAACGGAACCGGAGTATCGCTGTGGCCGTGCCCGTGCCCGTGGCCAGCGTAGGAGTCGAGGCTCGGCTTGGTGCCGTCGGGAGGATTGCCGTGTGGTTCCACCATGCAAGGCTAGTACGGGGCCAGGTTGGTGACAGATGCGAGGAGCTCGGTGGCGGGGAGCAGGGGGGCGTCCCCCGCCACCACCTGACCGACCCGGGGGGGAGGGGACGACCAGGGCTCGCGGGCACCGAAGTGCCGTCCGCCAATGTACAGATCATTCGTCGCCGAGGCGGGATCACGCCGATGTTTTGTGCATCACTTTCAACTACTTTCGAGTAACTTCCGGCGTCACTGCTTGTACGACGCGAGGAAGTTACCGAACCTCTCGATCGCCACCGCCAGGTCTCGCGCCCACGGCAGAGTCACGATGCGGATGTGATCGTGGCCGGGCCAGTTGAATCCGGTGCCTTGAACCACGAGGATTTTCTCCTGCAGCAACAGGTCCTGGACCAGCTTTTCGTCGTCGTAGATTTCGTGTACTTCGGGGTCGAGTCGCGGAAACGCGTACAGCGCACCCCGCGGTTTGACGCACGAGACGCCGTGAATCGCGTTGAGTTTCTCCCATGCGACGTCGCGCTGCTCGAGCAGACGGCCGCCGGGCAGGATCAGATCCTCGATGCTCTGATAGCCACCGAGTGCGACCTGAATGGCATGTTGCGCAGGCACATTGGGGCACAGTCGCGTCGACGCGAGAAGGTCGATACCTTCGATGAATCCTGCGGCGTGCTTCTTCGGTCCGGTGATCGCGAGCCAGCCGGCGCGGTAACCGGCCACTCGATACGCCTTGGACAGTCCGTTGTACGTCAGGCAGAGCAGGTCGGGAGCCAGACTCGCCAGCGAGGTGTGCTGGGCGTCGTCGTAGAGGATCCGGTCGTAGATCTCGTCCGCCAGCAACAGCAGCTGATGCTTGCGCGCCAGATCGACGATGCCCTGCAGCACCTCCTTCGAGTACACCGCGCCCGTCGGGTTGTTGGGGTTGATCACCAGCAGGGCGACGGTCTTCGGGGTGATCTTGGACTCGATGTCGGCCAGATCGGGGTTCCACCCGTTCTCCTCGTCGCACATGTAGTGCACGGCCTTGCCGCCGGACAGTGTCGTCATCGCCGTCCACAGCGGATAGTCCGGGGCCGGGATCAGTACCTCGTCACCGTCGTCGAGCAAGGCCTGCATCGTCATCGTGATGAGCTCGGAGACTCCGTTGCCGAGATAGATGTCGTCGACGTCGAGCTCGGGGAAACCCGGTTCGAGCTCGTATCGGGTGACGATGGCGCGCCGAGCGGACAGAATGCCCTTCGATTCCGAGTATCCCTGTGCCACCGGCAGCGCCGCGATCATGTCCCGCACGATCACATCGGGGGCCTCGAACCCGAACGGGGCAGGGTTACCGATGTTGAGCTTGAGGATGCGGTGCCCCTCCGCCTCGAGCCGGGCGGCATGGGCGTGTACCGGTCCGCGGATCTCGTACAGCACGTTCTGCAGCTTGGTCGACTGCTGCAACGTGCGGTAACGCGGCTGGGAGTGGATCTGCGGAGTGGTCACCCGTCACATCGTGCCAGGTGGGTGCCACGTAATTCCACGAGGTTGTTTCGTCCGACATGTCGGTGGCGGGTGGAACAATCTCGTTCCATGTGCGGACGGTATGCCAGTACCCGGAGTGACAGTGACCTGCAGGCGGTTTTCGACATCGCCGAGACCGTCGGTGCGGAGGTGCCGCCGTCGTACAACGTGGCCCCCACCCAGACGGTCCGGACGGTGATCGAGCGCGCGCCGAAGGACGAACCCGAGGCCGACGCCGTGCGACAACTGCGGTCGGTGCGCTGGGGCCTGATCCCCTCGTGGGCGAAAGACGCCAAAATCGGTTCTCGACTGATCAACGCCAGGTCGGAGACCATCACCGAGAAGCCGTCGTTCAAGAAGGCGGCGAGCCGTCGACGATGCATCGTGCCCGCCGACGGCTACTACGAATGGGAGAAGCGCGACGGCGGCAAAGTGCCGTACTTCCTGCATACGGAAGGCGTGCTCGCGATGGCCGGCCTGTACGAGCTGTGGCGAGACCCCACCAAGGCCGAGGACGACGAGGATCGGTGGGTCTGGTCGGTCACCGTGCTCACCTCGCCTGCAGCCGATGCGCTCGGGCACATTCACGATCGCTCGCCGGTGGTGCTTCCGCCGGAGCTGCGCTCGAGCTGGCTCGACCCCACTGTGACCGATCTCGGCGACGTGCAGGATCTGTTGGCGGCCATCCCCGAGCCGCGGCTCGAGCCCTACGAGGTGAGCACCGCCGTCAACAGCGTGAAGAACAACAGTCCCGAACTGTTGGTGCCGGTGTAGCTGCTCAGCCGAGGCGCAATCGGCAGATGTCGGCGATCGCGGACCGCTCGTCCGGGGACAGGTCCTCGGCGACCGGCGAATCCAGGATGCGACGCAATCGCTGGAAGTAGGTACGCGCGTCGATGCCGAATGCCACGTAGATGTCCTCGTCGCTGCCACCGCCGTATCCCCGCCAGGTTCGGCCGAAGGTCAGAATTTCGTGGTCCACCGAATGGGTAGTGGTCCGGCGCATGGTGTCCCCCTAGTGCTACTCGACTCCCATCATCCGGGTCATGATTGAAGGGCCGGTGAACAACGCGTTACGTGCACGTCAGTTCACTAGGGTGGACGGCGTGACTGCTCTCGCCTTCGGATCCTGGCCCTCGCCCATCACCGCAGCAGATCTGTCGTCGGCGGGCCACCCCGTCGAGGGCGGGCGCTTCGTCGGCAGTGAGATCTGGTGGTCGGAACTGCGGCCCGCCGAACAAGGCCGAACGGCCATCTGCCGGTATGTCGACGGAGAAGTGAAGCCGGTTCTGCCCGCACCGTTCAACGCCCGCACCCGCGTCCACGAATACGGCGGGGGAGCCTGGACTGCGACGGCAGACGGCGACCTGGTGTTCGCCGAGTTCTCCGATCAACGCGTCTACCGACTCACCCCCGGCGGCGCACCCGTGCCGCTGACTCCGAAACCGGCTGTGGCGTCGAGCATTCGGTACGCGGACCTCTCGGTGGTCGGCACCGACGTGATCGCAGTTCGCGAGATGCACGACGCAGGCGCGGTGTCCCGAGACATCGTGGCCATCGATCTCGGCGGCGGCGGGGTGCGCTCGCTGGTGGCGGGTTCGGACTTCCTTGCGTTCCCGAGACTGTCACCCGACGGCACCCGCATCGCCTGGATCGCGTGGAACCACCCGCAGATGCCATGGGACGGAACCGAACTGCGCGTTGCCTCGCTGGCCGATCCGTCGTCCTGGACGGTTCTACTCGGCTCGACAGAGGAATCTGTGCTGCAGCCCGAATGGATCGACGACGAGTCGCTGTACGCCATCGGTGACCGAAGCGGTTGGTGGAACCTGTATTCGGTCACGCTCGACGGGTCGGTCACGCCGCTGCTGACGCTGGACGCGGACTTCGGTGCTCCGCTGTGGCGGTTGGGATCGAGTTGGTACGAGGTACTGGACGACGGGACACTGCTCACCGTGCGGACCGTCGGCACCGACACCCTTGCGGTGCTCGACCCTGCGTCCGGAGTGCTGGACGACATCGCGCTCGACGGTATGACCTCGGTGGGGCTCGGTGGGCGCTCCGGCTCGACCGTGCTGATCAAGGGTGGCGGAGCACACGTGGCAAGCGCGCTGTTCGCACTCGACCTCGAATCTCGTGAACTGACTTCTGTGCGTTCGGGTTTCGAGTCCGTACCCGACAGTGCATACCTGCCCGAGGGGCGTCAGGTGACGTTCCAGGGGCCGAACCGTGAGGTGCACGCCATCGCTTATGCGCCGCGCAACCCCGACTACGAAGGGCTGGACGGTGAACTGCCGCCGTACGTAGCCTTCGTCCACGGCGGCCCCACGGCGCACGTGGCACCCGCTCTGAATCCGTTGTTCGCCTACTTCACCAGCCGCGGCATCGGCGTCGTCGATGTGAACTACGGCGGTTCCAGTGGGTACGGCCGCGAATACCGCAACCGGCTGCGCGGGCAGTGGGGAGTGGTCGACGTCGAAGACACCATCGCCGCGGTGCAGGGGCTGGCCGACAGTGGACTCGCCGACCCGAATCGCTTGGCGATCGAAGGTGGCTCCGCGGGCGGGTGGACGGTCTTGGCTGCGCTGACGTCGTCCGATGTGTTCGCTTGCGGCGCATCGTACTTCGGAGTGGCGGAGCTCGAGCTGTTCGTCGCCGAGACCCACGACTTCGAGTCGCGCTACATCGACGGGCTCATCGGACCGTTGCCGGAGGCCATCGATCTGTACCGAACCCGGGCACCGGTGAACAACGTCGACGGACTCTCTTGCCCAGTGCTGTTGTTGCAGGGGCTCGACGATCCGATCGTGCCGCCGTCGCAGGCCGAACGATTCCGAGATGCCATGGTGAGCAAGGGGATACCGCACGCCTACCTGGCTTATGCGGGCGAGTCACACGGGTTCCGCAAACTGGAAACGCAGGTGAACGCACGCGAATCCGAACTGTCCTTCTACGGCCAGGTCATGGGGTTCACGCCGCCCGGAATCCCCGAGCTGCAGCTGTGGCGTCCCTCTAGCTGAGTGGTGGGTGCGCGCGCTTCGCTTCCAGAAACTCGAGGAGTGCACTGGGGATCGCGCAGTACTTGCTGTTGCCCTCGGACAACTTGCTGCCCACCTCGAACGCTGCCTTCGACGGACCGTCGTTCTCGAGGATGAGTGCACATAGGCGCTCGTCGGTGCGGCCGGATTCGCAACACTGCTCGACGTGCGCTCGGTCGTCCGGCGACAGAGCCGTCCACCACTCGTCGTAGCGGCGAAAGAGCTTGTCCGCGTCGTCGGTCATGCCTGCTCCCTACTTGTCGGTACGCCTTCGCGTCCGACCATACTCACGATGTCCGATTCGGCTACTTCCGAGGGGGGTTCGCGGGAACCTCACACCGCTTGTGCAGGGTGCGCGCCTGCATTTCGATGCGAGGACGGGCGCGCGGTCGGTAGAAAGGTCGCTCGGTGGCGTCGGCCGGCTCTGTCGGCAGCATCGCGGATCATCCGGTCGACGAGCTCGGGACGATCGAGATCCGACCAGGCAATTCGCACCACCTGACGGCCGGTTGCGCGAATGCGATCCTCGCGGCGCTTCTCTTCCCACAACACATCGGCCGCAGATTTACCCTCGGGCACGTAGCGCCCGTACTTCACCTTGCCGTCGAATTCGAGAACAGTCTCGATGTCGGGCAGATCGAAATCCACGCGCCCGACGAAGCCCCGGGAATCCGTGATCGGTACCTGCAGCTGTGGGGTGTAGCCGAGATGATGCAGCACCACACGGGCGCGTGATTCCCCGACACTCTCGGACCGGCCGTCCATGAACTCCGCAACCCGACGCGCCAGCCGATTGCCCGGATGGTTCGGGCACGAATCTAGTGCCGCGACAAAATCTTCGGCAGCGAGTCCGCGTGCTCTCGCCGCGAAGTCCGCGATACAGACAGCCGTCTCGAACGGAAGTGAGCGAGCGCAATCGGCAACTGTGCGCGCCAGAGCGGTGACCCGAACGCCGTCGAAATCCACGACTTCCTCGTCGGTGTACGGCGAGGTGTGCACTGCGCGAACGGCACTGCTCCGACCTCCGCCCCGGGCGCGATTGCGCGTGATGTGCACCCGGCTCAGGTCGGCATTCCACACATCGAGACCGTGGAAGACAGCCGCACTCACATGGCTGACAACGGCATCGGGGGCGATGGTCGCGTCGAACACGGCCTCGGCGATCACTCGATGCTTGTCTTCCCTGGGCAGGGCGTCGAATTCGTCTCTGCTGACGAACCGTCCGGGACGGAGTCGACGCCATGCTCGCGTTCGGCAGTAGCGCTGCAACTCTGCGTCGGAAATTCCGCGGGAGAGTGCGTCGGATCGCGAGACGATGCGGGTCATGAAGAAATGCTTTCGGGCGCAATCGCATTCGACAAGCCCCCAGTGGCCGATTGTGGATAACTCGCTGCCTGTGGATAACTCGTGGGAGTGGACCTCACACCCCTACTGACGAGTGCGCGCCCCTGCTCGGCAGTGAGCAAGGGCGCGCAGTCGGTAAAAGGGGTGTGAGGTTACTTCCGGCGACCCGGAACCTTGGCACCCGGAGCGAATCCGAGTCCACCGGCCTTCGGCTTGGGTGGCGTGCGATCGTCGGCTTCACCCGCAGTGTCCGACGCCTCGGCTGGTGCCTCGGTGGTCGACGCCTCAGCTGGTGCTTCGTGGGAGTGGACCTCACACCCCTACTGACGAGTGCGCGCCCCTGCTCGGCAGT
>NZ_JASHKS010000010.1:98642-128728 GCF_030056835.1 Rhodococcus sp. IEGM 1372
GAGCAAGGGCGCGCGGTCGGTAAAAAGGGTGTGAGGTTACTTCCGGCGACCCGGAACCTTGGCTCCCGGGGCGAATCCGAGTCCACCGGCCTTCGGCTTGGGTGGCGTGCGGTCGTCGGCTTCACTCGCAGTGTCCGACGCCTCAGCAGGTGCCTCGGTGGTCGACGCCTCTGCCGGAGCCTCTGCTGGTGCTTCGGCCGCGGATGCCTCGGCGGGTGCCTCGGTGGTGTCCGACGCCTCGGCGGATGTTGACGCTGCTGCGCCGGGCGTCCGTGCACCCGGCTTCTTGAATCCGGACTTCACGGCCAGGCCCTTGGGCTTGACGGTCGGCTTGGATTCTGCGACAGCCTCGGCGGCGGGTGCTTCCGACGCCGTAGCGTCGGCAACCGGTGCCTCAGCAGCAGGTGCCTCAGCAGCAGGTGCCTCGGCAGCAGGTGCTTCGGAGACCGGAGCCTCGGCAGCAGGCTTACCCGGTGCCTTGGCGCCCGGCTTCTTGAATCCGGACTTCACGGCCAGGCCCTTCGGCTGGACGGTCGGCTTGGATTCGGTTGCAGCAGAGGCTGATTCCACAGGTGCGTCAGAGGTCGACGGCTCCGTGGCGGGAGTCGCAGTGGCCTCGGCGGGCTTGCCCGGTGCCTTGGCTCCCGGCTTCTTGAAGCCCGACTTCACGGCCAGACCCTTGGGCTTGACGGACGGAGTCGATTCCGAGGCCTCGGTGGACGGAGCTTCGGCTGCAGTGTCGGCAGGTGCAGCCGCCTTCGCGCCGGGTGCCTTGCCCTTCATCTGCAGACCCTTGCCACCGGGTGCCTTGCCACCGGGTGCCTTGCCGCCTGCCAATCCGAGACCCTTGGGCTTGGCCGCGGGTGCAGCCTCCTCCGTAGGCTCTTCGGTCTTGGTGGCAGAACCGGGTGCCTTCGCTCCCGGAGCCTTGGCCAGGCCCTTCATCTTCAGACCGCCGCCGGCCTTGGGTGCCGGAGCTGCCGGAGCGGACTTCGCCTCGGCCGGCTCCTCGACGGGGGCGATGCGTTCGGCCTCTTCGACCTCCATCGCCTTTTCGGTCGCGAGCTTCTCCTCCGGAGTGCGCTCGCGGGGGATGACCTTGATGTTCTCGCCCAGTACCGAGGACTCGACGCGGGTGATCGACTCGAGCATCAGCTGCGCGACGTCGACGACCTCGACGCCCTCGTGTGCGCCGCCTTCCTGACGTGCGGTGACACCGTCGGTGAGCATGACGCGGCAGAACGGGCAACCGGTGGCGATCTTCTTCGGGTTGGTCGCCAGTGCCTCGTCGACCCGGTCGATGTTGATGCGCTTGCCGATGTTCTCTTCCATCCACATGCGAGCGCCACCGGCACCACAGCACATGGACCGCTCACCGTGGCGCGGCATCTCCTTGAGATTGGAGCCCGACGCGGCCATGAGCTCACGCGGAGCGTCGTACACCTTGTTGTGACGGCCGAGGTAGCACGGGTCGTGGTAGGTGATGTCCTGGCTGACCGAGGCCACCGGGATCAGCTTCTTCTGGCGCACGAGGCGGTTGAGCAGCTGCGTATGGTGCACCACCTCGTAGTCACCGCCGACCTGCGGGTACTCGTTGCCGAGCGCGTTGAAGCAGTGCGCGCAGGTGACGACGATCTTGCGCTTGCTCTGCTCGACACCGTCGAACACGCTGTTCAGCGTCTCGATGTTCTGCATGGCGAGCTGCTGGAACAGGAACTCGTTGCCCGCGCGGCGAGCGGAGTCGCCGGTGCAGGTCTCGTCCGCGCCGAGCACCATGAACTTCACGCCTGCGGTGGCGAGCAGCTCGGCGACGGCCTTGGTGGTCTTCTTGGCGCGATCCTCGTAGGCACCGGCACAGCCGACCCAGAAGAGGTACTCGTAGTCCTGGAACGAATCGGCGTCCTGGCCGAAGACCGGGATGTCGAAGTCCATCTCGTTGATCCAGTTGAGGCGGTCCTTGGAGTTCTGGCCCCACGGGTTGCCCTTGTTCTCGAGGTTCTTGAACAGGCCTGCGAGCTCGGACGGGAACTCCGACTCGATGAGGACCTGATAGCGACGCATGTCGATGATGTGGTCGACGTGCTCGATGTCCACCGGGCACTGCTCGACGCAGGCACCGCACGTGGTGCAGCTCCACAGCACCTCGGGATCGATGATGCCGCCCTCGATGGCGTCGGCGACGAGCTTGCGATCGGCCTCGTCCCGAGCGTTCTGCGGGATGGCGTCGAGCGCCTTCTGGTCGACGTTGCCCTCGGAGTCGACCAGTCCGACCTCGTCGCCTGCCATGTCCTTCTTGCCGCCTGCCAGCAGGTACGGGGCCTTGGCGTGGCTGTGGTCGCGCAGCGACATGATCAGCAGCTTGGGGGAGAGGGGCTTGCCGGTGTTCCAGGCGGGGCACTGCGATTGGCAGCGGCCACACTCGGTGCAGGTACTGAAGTCGAGCCAGCCCTTCCAGCTGAAGTCCTCGATGTTGCCTGCGCCGAACGCGTCGACGTCGGGGTCGGCCTCTTCCATCTCGAGGACCTTGCCGCCGGACATCATAGGCTTGGCCGGGCCGAGAGCCACGGTGCCGTCGTCCATGCGCTTGAAGTAGATGTTGGGGAACGCCGAGAAGCGGTGCCAGGCGATACCCCAGTTGATGCGGGTACCGACGATGTAGAGCCACACCATGCCGGACATCAGCTTGACGAACGCGAACACCGACACCATCTCCGGGCTGGCCGGCAGCAGGGTGGCGATGTGGACGGTGGCGAAGTCGTAGATGAGACTGCCGTCGCCGTAGGTGGCGATCTTGCCGGACTTCACCATCAGCATGCCCAGGCCCTCGATGAGCACAACGGCCTCGACGAAGTAGGCGGCTTTGAACCCGGAGCCGGCGAAGCGCGACTGACGCTCGGGCTTTCTCGGGTGGTTGAGCTGGCGGATGACGATCAGCGTGACGATACCGATGACCGTGCCGAGAGCGAGGATCTCCTCGAGGAAGTGGTAAACCGCAGTGTCGCCGAAGATCGGCCAATGGAACTCGGGGTTGAACGTCTGGCCGTACGCCTCGAACCAGACGATGGAACCGAACATGAAGCCGACCATCACGAGCCAGTGCGACCAGCCGACGGTGCGGAACTTGACCATCTTGGTGTGCAGCAGGAACTCGACGACCATCTGCTTGAAGCGAGGGACTATCGGTCGCCAGCGGTCGGGTGCCGGCTGGCCGAGTCGCACGATGTTGAACATCCGCAGAGCCCCGCGAATGAAGACGTACCAACACACGAGGCTGAGCAGAGCACCGACTGTGCCCAACGTGATCGTCAGGGCGTTCATGTCGCGGCCTTTCGTTCAGGTGGCAGCTGGGGGCTACCGCGGGTTCAGCCCGTCGAGCCGGCTGACGGACTATGTTACTCGCCAGTAGCAGTTTCGCCGTACTGACGGGTAACTTAGCACCACCGAGTGAAGCGGTGCTGGTGGGTGGCGAAGTGAGGCCGTCCGACGCGTGGGCTGAACTCGTCAGTAGGTTGTCTCGCAGATCACCGTATGCGTAGGCCGTCGAGGTGCTGTCGAGAAGGCAGTCCTTACCTACTCCGTTCGTGTGGCGGAATGTCGCCGACGGGCCGCCTGGGGCCGGTGGGATCACGCGCTCGGTCTTCCTCGATCGGTCGAACGATCGACATCTCCGATCCCAGCATGACGTGACTCGAGCCGCTGTGCTGCGAATATCCAAAATGTTTGTGACAGTGGGTAACTGACAGGTGGAGAACCTGTCACAAAAGGACAACGACCGGTCCGATTCTTACGCTACAATTCGGGCGCACCAAAAGTCGCAAAAGAGTCATCGGGGTGACTTTGCGCTTGACGGCTGCCTAGCGGTACTGCCAAGCACTCAACGCCACAGAAACGGAACTGAACTCCACATGAAACTCAGCAAACTGGTCGTCACGTCGGCCCTCGTCGCAGTCGCGATGGGCCTGGCCAGCGGAACCGCTTACGCACAGCCCGCCGATGAAACGGCCCCCGGTGACACCAACTACACCGTCGATCTCGAAGATCGCACGATCGTCACCACCATCGACGCAGGCGTCTTCAAGGTCGCCGACGACGGCAAGACGGTCGACGTCCTCGACGCCGCCGACAACACCCTCGTGACTCTCCCGCTGTCGTTCAACCTCGGCGGACTCAACTTCCCGTACGAGCAGAACGTCGACGACAACGGCAAGACCCTGCGTCTGATCCCGAACCTCGACTTCACGAAGGCTTCGGCCAACTCGCGCAGCATCGGCGCAACGACCGTCGCCTCGCCCGAGGAGAACCTCAGGGCGCAGCAGAACTTCTCCTCGCAACTCGGCATCGCGACCGCGATCGGTGGATTTACCGGAACTGCCATCGGTGTAGGCGTCGGCTTCTTGCTCGGTCTCCCCCTGGCGGGTGTCGGCGGGGTTGTAACCATTCCCATCGCCGCCACTGTCGGAGGCATCCTCGGCACCATCGCTGCCGGCGGACCCACCCTCGTTGTTGCAGGCATCGACTTGATCAACACGTTGAATGCGGCACCGGGCACCACGGTCTGGGCCAAGTAAGCGAGTCGTCACCGAAAACCCGCACTCTCGTCGAGGGTGCGGGTTTTCTGCGTTCTTGGTGGGTCGGCGTCGAGTTCCGGCCACCGCCGCACCCGTACGAGCACCGACGGAACGAGGACAACGAAGAAGTGCTTTCACACGCTTATTAAACTTTCCGTAAAGTAAATAGCATGGAAACCGACTACGAACCCATTATCGGAGCCGTGGACAGAACGCTGTCCGACGAACTCCGCGAGGAGTGGGACGCACTGGCCGAGCGAGTCGGAACGGTCTTCTCATCTCGCCGCAGTTATGCGTTGAATGCACCGCGACCTGCGGGCAGTGAGCTGGTCTTCGTGCACGTGCGTCGCGGTACGCGTCTGGTGGCTCTGGCACCGATGTTCGTGACGCGACTCGGTCCGTTGAAGGTGGCGAAGATTCTCGGGGCCGGGCAGGGCGTTCCGACGGAACTGCTCAGCGAGGACGACGCGTCGTCTCGTGTCCTGTGGGATGCCGTCGACCGCTGCGGTCTGATCTTCTACGCAGACTCCATGGCCGACAATCAGATCGCACTCGCGGTGCTCGATGCGCACCCGCGGTGGCGTTCGGAGTCGATCGTGCGGGAGCGAGTTCCGGTGATCGAGGTGCCGGAGGGGAGCACCGCTCGGGATGTGCGAGGGCGCAATTCACTGAAGCGGCTCGGAAAGTACAGGCGTCAGGCCGAGCGGGCCGGGAGTCCCCTCACGATGGAGACCATCCGGGATGCGAAGCACTTCGAACGACGCTGGACAGACATATCCCGCTTGGCTGCCGCGTCGACGCTCCACAGCGATCGCACCGACTACCTTGCGGAGGAATCGCCCGCCGACCCGTCGGCGTCGGCGAAGGACTTCCTGGCTCGCGAAGCAGCGGCCGGGAGATTGACCCTCTCCGGGGTGAGCGTCGAGGGGCGATGGCGTGCGCATCAGATCTGTGTTCGTACCGGAGCTCGACTCGAAGCCTGGTTGACGCATTACGATCCCGAGGTCGCGAAGTATCAACCCGGGCATCAGATGATGGAATGGTTCGTCCAGAGCCACGACGAGCTCGACGTGACCGTGCTGGACCTGGGCGTCGGTGTCAACGACATCAAGAGGTCCTGGTCCACCTCGGGCTACGACGTGCTGGCCGTGGTGGGCGTCCCCACACGCATGGTCGGGTCTCGGATTCTGGTCGGCTTGGTGCGTCGATGGGAGCTGTCGCCCGGGTTCGCGCATGCGCGAAGAGTCGGCTACGCGGCGCTGTCACGTCTGCGACCGTCCACGCACTAGGACGTTCGGATCGTCAGGCCCGGGTTCTCCGCGAGTACGTCGTTGATGGGGGTGGCGAACAGCTCGGGCCGCTGACCCTGCAGCATGCTGACGACGGTCGCGACCTCGCAGGAGGGCTGATCGCCCACGTTCGATGCACTGGCGATGCCGACCGCGAGGGTGCCGCTGACGACAGGGCCACCACTGTCTCCGCGTAGCGCGCAGATGGAGGTGGAGAAGCCGCGGTCCAGAACGTTGTCGCCCAGTGCGACGTGCTGGCCCGTGGAAAGAATTGTGCCGCAACTGAATCCGGTTCTGGATCCGGATTTGCAGACCGGTGCTCCCACGATCGGGTCCACCGTCCCGGTGACGTGCAGTGGGCCTGCTCCGGGGACCCGCACGGCGTTGCTCTCGAATTCGGCGGCATTGGCGTCGTCGATGTCGATCAAGGCATAATCGTTGCGCGACTGGCTGGTTCGGTAGAACGTTCCGAATTTCGAGCCCACGAGACTGCCGTACATCGGATACGCGCCCGTCAGTGCCGCGGAGCCGGTGTCGGTGGTGTTCGGATTGCAGTGGCCCGCAGTGATGTTGACCGATCCGCGCGTCGGGTCGACGGCATTGAATCCGAGGGAGCACCGCTGACCGAGGCCGGCCGGTGTACCCGCGAGAAAGCTGTCACCGCCGAGATACGAACTCGCACGGATCGGGCCTGCCGTCGGTGACGGATCGAACGGGAGCAGGTCCAACAGCGGCTGGACGGCATCGACAATTGCCGGCGGGAGCTCGATGGGCGACGCGTCGATCCCGAAACCGTTGGCCGACGCGGCATCTGCGACGTCGGCGTGGGCCGGTCCGTCCGCCACCGCGACGACGGGACGTCCGTCCTCGTCCAGCCATGCCCTCGCTACGCCGTCGGAACCGACGGTGTCGGTGAACTCGGCCAGTCGGCGGGCTGCGTCCGCTCGGTCGAGAAATTGCTGCGGAGACAGCCCGAGGTCGCGGGCAACCGCGTCGGCCAACGCCGCAGGCAGCATCGTGTCGGCAACCGGATCTGCCCCCGCGGTGGGCGCGAACACGGTCGCCGTCACCACGAGTGGCACAGCGAACATCGACAGCCGGAACGCTCGGCGACGCATAGAAACCTCTCCCCCCGGGCATCTGCAGATGTGATGCCGTTCACCCGTCGTACGACTATAGGCGGTGGAGGGCTCCCGCCGTACCCACTACTCGGTGCGCAGTGTGCTTCCGGTCGCGCGCGTGACCTGATCGATGGGAATGCCCAGGCTTGCCGTGCCACCGTATTGCGCCAGAGCGAGGTTGGCCTCGTTGCAATCGGGTGCGCCGCCGCTGTTGGATCCGCTGGTGATTCCCAACGCGAGGGTTCCGGTCACGATGGCACCGCCACTGTCACCTGCGAGAGTGCATGCGGTGCTGGCGAATCCGCGAACGGTGCGGGACGTGCCGTCCTCCATGTAGAGCTGTGTCTCGACGCGATCGGCCGCAACCACTCCACAGGTGAACGACGACGACTGCCCGGACTTGCAGACCGGCGCTCCGATGACCGGCGATGCGGTTCCGGTGACGGTGACGGTGCTGCCGTTCGCTCCACGGACGGTGGGGCGGTCGAGTCCCGACGCGATGCCGGTGTCGTTCAGGGCGATGACCGACCAATCGAGGCCGTCCTCTGCGCCCAGGCTGGATCGGTCGAACGACCCGATCTGCGTGCTACGCGAGATGTCGGCCGGATCGGGCAGGTAGACCGGCGCGCCGCCGGATCCGGTGGCCTTGGCGGGGTTGCAGTGGCCTGCACTGAGATTGACGGCCGAACCGGAGGAGTCGACGGCGTTGAAGCCGAACGAGCAGATGCTGATGTCGGTGGCCGGAGCGTCGGCGATGGGTCCCGAGGTGGTGACGTAGGTGTCCCCGCCCATCGGAGTCGGGTCGACCGGCTTGTTTCCGCCGGGGGAGAGGATGACCTTGATGTTCGCCAGCAGGGTGGGCAGATTCAGCGCGCTACCGATCGGGCTGTTCACCAGATCGATGACGATCTGGTTGTCGATGAAGTCGATGGCCGTTCCGTTGATCTGCTCGGAGATCTCGCGGGGGAGGCCGGCAATCCAACTGTTGAGGTCTGCCAGCGACTTCTCGAGTCCGTCTGCCGACACGGGCGACTGCGCGGTGGCGTATCCGTCCTTGGCGACGGCCTGCGCCGCAGCAGGTGAGGTGACGGCGACGACGGCATTGCCGTCGGGTCCGATCCAGGCACCGGCGAAATCTGCCGGACGGCTGGCTCGGAAGTCCGATGCGTATTCGGAGAGTTCCTGCGCGCGGGCGGCCCGATCGAGATACTCCTGCGGAGAGATCTTCAGATCTCGCTGCACGGCTTCGACGAGCTCGCGGGGAAGCTGATCGGCGGGTGACTGGACGACGGGTTCTGCTGCTGCTGTCCCGGAGAACGAAGCAAGAAGTACGAAAGCCGTCGAACACAGCACTGCAGCACGCAGCGCCCCGGTGTTACGCATGAAATCCCTTCATCGGGTGCTTGTCATCAGCGCCCCACCCTAGGGCATCGGGCTCGGAATCCGTGTTCGCGCAGCTCAGGGTTCTTCGAGCTCTTCGGATGGGGTGGTCACCGAAGCTGAGGTCGTGGTGGTCTCAGTCGGAGTCGTCGTCTCGACCGGGGTGGTGGTCACCGGAATCGTGGTGGCCACCGGCGTCGTGGTGGGGACCACGGGCGCGGGGGCGGGCACCGGCGCGGGCACCGGCGCGGGTGCCGGAGCGGGCAGGGGAGCAGGTTCGGGTGCCACGTACGGCTCTTCCGGCTGTTCGACGACCTCGGGTACGAAGACGGGCTCGACGGAGGTGGCGGTGGTGGTCGAGGGTGCGCGCGTCGAGGTGACGATCGGCGAGCCGGCATCGGTGACGGTCGGGGGTGTCGCGGCGGGAGCGTCGCCGAACACTCCGCTCAGTGCTGCGATCGCGAGGACGATGACCACGCCTGCTGCTGCACCGGCAACGATGGTGGCGATCGTCCGCGAACGCTCGCTGCGTTCCTTCTTCGCCGCTACCGGCGCAGCGGCGACGGCCGGAGAGTGATCGGTGGTCGAGGCGTTCTCGTCGACCGGAACGATCTGCTCGGATCGAAATTCCGAGGGAGCGAACACCGGAGCGACCGCAGGGATCGCCTCGGAGAACGCGAGGGACGGCGCGGGCGCGACGACCGGGATGGCGTCGGTGTCGAGGGACTCCGTGCCGTCGTTTCGGGTGACGATCGGCGCGGCACCGGTCACCATGGAGTTGCCGTCGACATCCTCGACCTCGGCCAGCAGCAGGGCACCGCGGGTGGCAGCGAGCGGCTCGACGAGCACCGGGCCCGACGAGCGTTCGGTGATGTCGCTTGCCACCGACGGAAGTGCAGCGCTGCCGCCGGCGAGGATCACAGTGCCCGTCCCCGGAACGTCGAGCCGGCGGAGCAAAGGCGCGACGAGGTCTGCGAACTCGGCTCGGGTCACCGTCGAGGACTGCGAGACACCGGGGAGTTCGACCGAGATCGTGGCGACGTCGGCCGTGCTCAAGGTCTGTTTGGCGGCCTCGCACGAGGCGACGACGCCGGCAAGGGCTGCCAGGACGGCCGCGTCGGACAGGTCGATGTGCTCGCGATCGGTCACCACGTGATCGAAGAGGGCGTCGGTGAACGCGTCTCCGCCGACGGCGGTGGTGCGGACCGTTCCACCTCCGGGGAAGGTGGAGATGTCGGTGCCGGTGGCCCCCATGTCGACCACGGTGACCGCTGCTCCCGGGCTCGGCTGCGCGAATGCGCTGGCGGCTTTCGCGTCGGGAACCAGGGCGACATCGGTGAGGCCGGTGTGATCGAGGGCGTCACGAAGCAGTGCGACGGCGGCTCGGGTCCACCGCGTCGGGTACGTCATGGTCGTGACGGGCATGTCGCTGGGCACGCCGGCCTTCGCGGACACCATCGTGACGAGGCAGTTGGCGGCGTTGGCCATCAGGTCCTCGGCGCGGTAGGCGTCGGCGTCGGGCTCGAGATCCTCCTGCTGACCGACCAGATCGACGAACCGAGTGAACGGTGCCGTCTCGGCGGGTTCACCGAGGTGGGCGCGGCCGTCCTCGTCGAATCTCAGTGTCGTCGGCAGGACGACGATCGTCGGTTCGTCCTCGGCCGATGCGCGATAGGCCGCGACGGACCTGGTGTGGCCCACGGTTATTCCGAGATGGCCGGCATCGCTCATGGGGTCTCCGCCGATCGGTCGTTCGGTGCGATCTGTTCGGTTATGGACTGCCCGTCTTCCGGGTCGGTGTCGGGGGCATCAGGGGTGTCGGGGGTCTCGTCGGTTGGTTCGTCCGGAAGTTCCGGATCGACCGGTTCGACGACGATGGGAGGCTTCTCCCGGTCGTCGTCCTCGGGTGCCTCGAGCGCCGGGCGCGTCTCGATCTCGATCCCGGGTTCGATCTCGGTCGGTTCGCTCCGCGGGAGGTCGGAGGTTTCGGTGGGGGTCGTCTCTTCCGTGGTGGTGGTCGCCGTCGACGGGGGGACAGGAACGATCTCGGCGGCCGGTTCGGCGACGACGGTGGGGAAGTCGATCGGGCCACCCGACCCGGTGCCGCTCGACGACGTGCGCGGCACCAGCTGGGCGTTGTCGATGGTGGGGACGTCGGTGTCGGTGGGCGTCCCGAGTTGCAGCGCGAAGAGCGCGGCACCGACGGTCAACGCGGCGGCGAACGCTGCCGCAGCGAACAGTGGTCGCCGGTCGGATCTCGCCTGGCTCACCACCGCGAACTGCTCGGTGACGGCGTCGACGGGGAACTGCGCTGCCAGAATCGCAGCACCGCGGGCCGCGGCGATTGCGGTGTCCTTCTTCTGCAGGGTCGGCAGGAGCGATGCGTTCCACGCGGCGAGCGCTTCTTCCTCGGCGACCAGCGCGACGTGTGCGAGCCCGTGCCCGTTCATGGCCGAACGCAGCGCGAACACCTGCTCGGCCGTCCACTGGGCGGGATAGGTCGCCGCCGCGGCAAGATCACCCGGCCGCAGACCGATGGACGACGCCACCTCGGTGAGCAGGCACAGCAGGGCCATCGACGTCAGTTGCTCGGCAGGAAAGACCGTGCCCTTGCTGCCGATGACACCCACGCCGTCGGCGAGGGAGTCGAGAAAGTGTGTGTAGGCCTCGGAGTCGTCGTCGGTCGCATCTCCGAGCGAGACGGTGCCGTCGGGATGGGTGTTGAGCACGGTCGGGTGCAGTGACGCCAGGTGCAGCGACGGTCCGGGCGCGATCGGATGGGACACGGCGGCGACTGCGCGCTCGTCGTCCAGGTAGAGGCCGACGTCCGGTGTGCTCACACTCGCACTGCCGGGCTGCTCGGTCATGGGGCTGCTACCTGTTCTCGATCGGGGAGTGGTGCTCGGCCGTTATGTCGCTCCCGGTCCCCGCACAGTTACAGTGTCCACACTTGTGCTGGTCGAGGCCCCGTATCCCATGGCGCGCAGCATCGAGATCAGCTCCGAGCGCGACTGCGCCCCGAGCCTGCGCCGAATACGAGCCACATGGTGCTCGACGGTCTTCGGGGAGATGTAGAGCCGACTGCCGACCTCGCGATACGTGACGCCCAGTACCAGCAGTTCGGCGACCTCGGCTTCGCGTTCGCTCAACGAGCCCGTCGGCTGCGGGGTCGATCTCGGACTGTCGCGCCCCGTCGAGCTGGGTTGGCGCAACGATCTGGCGATGTGCAGCAGCGAGGTTGCCGTCGCAGTATCGGTGACGGTCAGGGCGGCCTCGCTCGCCAAGCGGGCACCGTCCCACGGCAGTCCGAAGGCGGTGAGCGTGCGTGCCGAATTCTCCACCTCGGTCGCGTCGGGCCTGCCCTGCAACACGCCGAGCCACGCGCGACCGGCAGCGGCGAGTGCGGCGCTGTACGGATGGGTCGGAGCGGCGGCGGCCAGAGCCTTGGCGTGCGGGACCAACGCGTCGGGAGTCTGCGCCACGATGGCCGCCTGAACCTGGTACCAATGCAGCGCCGACGCCCACACGGGTGGATCGCCGAGCGCTGCGAGCAGGTCGGTGGCCTGCGCCACCAGATGCTCGACGCGGTCCACCTGGCCGAGTCGAGTTGCGGCCAAGAGCAATTCGCCCAGGGGCAGCAGCGCGAACAGGTCGGTGGAGTATTCGGCGATCACGTTCTGGGCCTGGGTCCATGCCGTGATCAGTGACCCTGCGTCACCGGACCTGCGAGCCAGGCCCACTCGAATCGCGTGCAGGAACAGTTGATTGCGCACGTGTGACACCGGAATCCGTAGAGCCTCGATCGCGATGCCTGCTTCGGCGGTATCCCCTCGCAGCATCGACGCCCAGGCCCCGACGAGGCTCAGTCTGGTGTGCGCCTCCGATCCCGGACGGTGTTCGGGGAGTGCTCGCGCCACGATGGAATCGACACGGGGTAGGTCGCCGCAGTGCACCGCGTGCAGCGCCGAGACGGCAGCGGCAGTATCCGGGGTGCACGAACGATCGGAAGTAGTGCCCGTCAACGTCATTGCCCGCATCAGTGCGTTGGCAGCGGCACTCGACGCTGCTGCGCTCCGCGAATCGATCGACCCGATCACCCCGGTGACGAGCAGACTGCCCGACGCGATACTCGACGTCGGTGCGAGGGCAGTCACGGCAGCCATCGAACGGTCGGCGGCGCTGCGATCACCGGCCGCCGCGGCCGAGAGGGCAGCCCACACGGCGTCGGGTCCGAGCCGATCTTCGCCGAGCCACGCGAACAACTGCGCACTGCGCGAGGCCATTCCACGTTGCGCGGCAATCGACGCCGACACCCGCACCGCCGTCCGCAGATCCGTCGCATCGCACCCGACAGCGCCGTCGAGGACCACATCGGCGAATCCCGCCGCCTCGTCCGGATTCCCGGTGGCAGCCGCTACCTCGGACCGCCTCGCAGCCAACGCCGCCGAGTCGAATCCCGCGTCGACCGCCGCGTCGTACAGGGCACCTGCGACATCGACAGCAGCCGAATCCGCCTGCTGCACAAGGAAATCTGCGAGACCCGGATGGACGACGCCTCGCTCTGCCAACGCACGTGCCGCGGTGGCGTCGAGCAGGCGGGATCGGGTGGCGATGTCGGTGACGGACGAGAGCAGGGCTCGGCAGCGCGCCTCTCCGATCATCTCGATCAGCGGTGCCTCCGCAGACGGAATCAACGTGCCCGTGGTGTCGAGCAGGCCGGAGCTGCAGGCCAGGTCGACGATCGACTCGACATCGGTCGCGCGTGCCACGATCTGCGCGGCCGACGCAGGATCGGGTGTGATGCCGAATCGGGCTGCGAGCAGCAGGGCCCGCGTGTCGTCGGTGGTCTCGATCAGCATCCGACGGTGTTGTTCGGCAACGGATTCGGCGACCGCGCGCAGTGGAGCCGGATCGGAACGGTCGCCGCCGAGTGCGCCGAGGGCCGCATCGACGGCGGCGAGAATTCCGCCGGTCGCCTTGGCGACGGCACCGGCGAGTGACGCCGAGATCGGTCGAACGGTCGCTGCTGCCCGCGCCGCGATGGCCACCTTGTCCAGCGGAACCAGAGTCAACCGGTTGGAACCGGCGGAGGCGACGAGCTTCTCGATGCGGGAATCGAAGCTCCGCGGCGCGGTGGCGACGATCAGGGTGATGTCCGATCGTGTTGCAGCCGCTGCGATCTCGTCGAGACGCTGCTCCGACAGCAGGTGCGCGTCGTCGACGAGAACCGTCGAGCCGGACGGCGCGTCGGCGATGGTGCCCGTGTGCACGTCCACCGTCGACGCCACGGAATCGAGAACTGCGGATCGACCGGAGCCGTCGACCCCGACGACGACATGGAATCCGTTGGCGACGAGCGCATCACGGACGAAGCGATCGGCGCGCTCGATGCCGACGAGCGATGATCGAGTGCTGGTCACCGTCGACCTATCGGCCGGTCAAGCCGCCGAGGGCTCCGCCGAGCCCGTCACCCACGCCGCCGACGACACCGCCGAGCCCGTCACCGACGCCGCCGACGACACCGCCGAGCCCGTCACCGACGCCGCCGACCACTCCGCCGAGTCCGTCACCGACACCCTGTCCGACATCGCCGAGGGTGGGACCCTGGTAGCTGGGAACCTGCACGCTCGGTGCTTGCGGAACCTGCACCGCCGGAGGCTGGTAGTTGGGAACGGTCGGAGCGGCGACCGACGGGATGGTCGGCACCGTGGCCGCGCCGTTGTCGGCCGGGGCAGGCGATCCCGCGACCGGAGCACCGGTGGCCGGATCGATCTGCGTCACCGTTCCGTCGGCGTCGACCACCGTGGTCGGCGCACCCTCGGAACCGGGTGCGGCAACACCGTTCTCACCGGTCGCCGGCGTCGTCGTCGCGGCATCGGCCACCGCAACGCTGGTTCCCGGTGTCTCGGTGCTCGAGATCGAGGTTTCCGCGTTCGATTCGGCCGGAGTGGTGTTGTCGGAGGTCAATGCCGTGCCCACCGACAATCCTCCGCCGGCGAGAAGCGCGAGAGCGAGGACGGATCCGGCCACGACACCGGCTTTCTTGCGACCGGACATTCCTGCGTCGGAGTCGACGGCGGTGGGCGTCGGTGCGGGCCGGGGAGTGGGGCGAGGCATCGGGGCGGCCGCCGCAGCGGACGCCACGGCCGTGGTGGGTGCCGCAGCCAGTGCTGCGGCGTTGTCGGAGGCGGTCGCGTCGGCGATGTCGCTGCCGAGTATCGCGGCACCGACTGCGACGGTCAGTTCGGGTCGCGGTCCGGCCACCACGGGTGCTCGCAGCTCGGACGACATGAGCTCGGCGACCAGTGGGATGGCCGAACTGCCACCGACGAGTACCACCTGGTCGATGTCGGAGACGTCGAGGCCCGCGGCCGTGACGGCGTCGCGTACCACCCCGATCGACGCCAGCAGTGATGCGCGCACCAGTTCTTCGACCTCGGAGCGCACCAGGCGTACCTCGGTGTGCAGGCCCGGGAGGTCGACCGTCAGTGACGTGGACGTGTCGTAGGACAGCTGTTCCTTCGCCTCGCCGCAGCGGGCCCGCAGTTCCACGAGTGCGCCGACGGTATCGGGGTCGAAGGGATCGAACTCGAAGGATTGGCTTCCCGAGACGGTGTCGAGGACGTACTGCATGATCGCGTGATCGAACTGCGCTCCGCCGAACTCCTCCGAATGCACTCCGGTTCCGACGGTGCCTGCCTCGGAGCCGGTGCGCATCAGCGTGACGTCGAGTGCGGTCGCGCCCAGGTCGTAGACCACGGCCAGGCCGTCGGTCTGTGGGCCGCGTGTCACTTCGAGCCACCGCATCGTGGCGACGGACTCCGGTACCAGCGTGACGTCGGTGAGTCCCGCGCGCTCGAGCGCTTCACCGAGAACCTCGGCGGTGTACGCCGTCCAGCGAGTGGGGTGGGTGACGACGACGGTAGGAGCGGCATCGGTCCCGGCGGAGACCTCGGCGACGAGTGCGCGAGCAGCGGTGGCGTACAGGTCCTCGGCTCGGTGACTGCGGCCGTCGTCGTCGATCAGTTCCACCGGATCGCCCACCCGGTCGGCAAATCCGCTGATCAGATTGCGCGTCGAACGGTCCCAGAGCTCTGCCAGACGCGGGGCCTCGCCCGGACGGAGGTCGAGTGCCGAACGCTTGACCACCGAGGTGACGGGTTCGGTGTCCAGAGCAGCCACAGCCGTCACCGAACCGATACGTATGCCGAGCCCTGCGTTCATCGTGGTGTCGCCGCCTTCGTCTCGCACTGCCGTCAGTACTACTGCCGTCACACGCACTGTCGGCAGTGGCCGATTATTCGTTACGTCTCACAGCAGGTTAGAGCGCACAACGAGTGAAATCCCCTAAAGCGCCGAGATCCCCTAACCGAAGTCCCCTGGCAACCCCCGGGGGAGTGGGGGGATCCGCCCCGTTGGGCGGGGGCTCTTCGGTGCCTAGCGTTGTGATCAACCACGAAGCACCACTCGTCAAGGAGACCCACGATGGCTACCAACGCCGTACTCGATTTCATTCTCGGCCTGCTGCGCGACGACCAGGCTGCAGCCGCCTACTGCGCCAACCCCGAGATGACGCTGGCCGCCGCGGGACTCGGCGACGTCACCCACGCCGACATCGTCGCCGTGGCACCCCTGGTCGCCGAGTCGGGACTGTTCGCCGGCGCAGGCAGCCAGCTCTCGGCCATCCTGGGCGCAGGCGGATCCGCCGGCCTCGACGGTGCACTCGCCGGCGGCGCGAGCCTCGGCGGCGGATTGTCGGCCGGGCTCGGACTTGCAGCAGGCGCAGTGGCGGGCGGCGGACTCGCAGCAGGTGGCAGCCTGACCGGCGGAATCGATGTCGCGGGTGAGATCGAGGCATCCCTGCAGGCAGCACTGGCCGCAGCATTGGCTGTCGGAGGCCAGATCGGTCTCGAGCTCGGAACCGCGTTCGGCGGCGCATTCGACGCCCTGCTCGGCGCAGGCGCAGGTATCGGTGGCGGTCTGGATCTGGACCTCGACGGTCTGCTCGGCGGAACCGTCGGGCTCGGCGCTGCACTCACTGGACTGATCGGAGCAGGCGCAGGCATCGGCGGCGAGATCAGTGGAGACATCGCCGCACAGCTGCAGGCAGCACTCGACGCCGCCATCGGCGCGACCGGTGCCGTCGACCTCGGCGCACTGGCCGATATCCAGGGCGGCCTGGCCGGCGCTCTCGGTGCGGCCTTCGGAGTCGGCGGAAGCGTCGGAGCCGATCTCGGTGCCGCTCTCGGCGGAGTCTTCGACGCGGTACTCGGTGCCGGAGCCGGACTGGACATCGCAGGTGACCTCGGTGCCGCTCTGACCGCGGGAATCGGCGGCGCCCTCGGCGGACTCGGAACCATCGGAGCCGATCTGACCACCGACATCGGAGCTGCACTGGACGGCGCACTGGGAGCCGGTGGCTCGTTGGTCGGCGACATCGCCGGTGGAGTCGGCGCGAGCCTCGGCGGCCTCTTAGCGGCAGACGGTGCCATCGCAGGCTCGATCGGTAGCGCACTCGGAGCCGTCCTCGACGCCGGAGTCCTCGCCGACCTCGACGTCGACGCCCTGCTTGCCGCAGGCGGCAGCGTCGGCGCAGTGGTCGGCGGCGCACTGGGAACCGCGCTCGACCTCGACACCAGCGCAGTCGGCAGCCTCACCGCCGCTCTCGACGCAGCACTCGACGGCACCGTCGGAGCAGCAGCAGGCATCGGCGGCGAACTGGCCGGCGGACTCGAAGGCGGAGTGGCAGGCGGCCTCGAAGGCGTCCTCGGTACGGCATTCGGCGTCGGCGGCGCAGCCGGAGCTCAGCTCGGAACCGCACTCGAATCGGTACTCGACACCAGCGCCGCACTCGACCTCGGAGCCGCACTCGGAGCCGGAGCAGATGTCAGCGCAGGCCTCGTCGGCGCGATCGACACAGCGGTCGCAGCCGGAGCAGACCTCTCGGGAACCGTCGAAGCAGCACTCGCCGGAGTCGGCGGAGTGGGCGCAGACCTGTCGGGCGGCCCGGCCGGACTCGGCGGAGTGGGCGCGGGCCTCACCGGAGGACTCGCAGGCCTCGGAAACGTCGGTGCTGATCTGACCGGTGGCCTGGCGGCCGTCGGAAACGCTGGTGCTGATCTGACCGGTGGCCTGGCGGCCGTCGGAAACGCGGGTGCAGATGTGGCCGGCGGACTCGCCGGTGTGGGTGACGCCGGTGCAGGCCTGACCGGTGGTCTGGCCGGACTCGGCAGCCTCGGCGGCGGAATCGCAGGCGGAGTTGCGGGCGGCGTGGATGCTGCGGCTTCGGCCGGTGCAGGCCTCGAAGGAGCCGTCTCCGGTGGCATCAGCACCGGGCTCGACGCAGCAGCATCCGCAGGTGCGGGCCTCGAAGGTGCCGCGGGAGCTGCAGGCTCGGTTGCCGGTGGCCTCGAAGGTGCCGCGGGCGGAGTCGTCGACGCCGGCACCTCGGTGGGCGGCGAGATCGCATCGAACGTCGGAGCGGGACTCGACACCGGTGCCTCGATCGGAGGCGACTTCGCGTCCACTGTGGGTGCGGGTTTGGATGCTGGTGCGGACGCTGCGGCTTCCGCGGGCGGCGGGTTTGATTCCGCTGCCGACATCGGTGGCCAGGCCGCGGGCAGCCTCACCGGTGGCCTGCAGTCGGGTGTCGAGGGACTGGCAGACGCCGGCGGCAGCCTCTCCTCGGCGGCGTCGGGATCGTTCGATTCCTCCAGCTCGTTCGATTCCTCGGCTACCGCGACCGGCACCGGCTGGTCGAGCGTCGACTCGGACGTCTTCGGACAGGGTGAGACCGAGTCGAGCTTGTTCAGCGAGTCCGGCCTGCACGGTTCGGTGGATTCGGCAGCCGACTCTCTGGGACATGTGACCGTCGATCACGACATCGACCCGATGCAGCCCTGATCGTTCGCCTGCGGGTAGACAACGACATGACTCGGCCCCGAGTGTTCGCCAGCACTCGGGGCCGAGTCGTCGCTAGAGTTCGTTCGGGGCGCGCAGGAGTTTTTCGAGCCTGCGGCGTGACCTGGTACTGCGGAAGTCGACGAGAACGGTTGTGAACACGAGCGTATGGACGGGCAATCTACGGAGCTGGCCGAGCTACTGAGCCGTACCGCGGCGGTGGCGACATCGGCGGGACGATCCGACCTGGTGGATCGAGTCCAGGCGGCGCGCTCCAGAGTGTTGGATCCACGTCGACGCATCATCGTGGTCGGACCGCTCAAGCAGGGCAAGAGCCAGTTCGTGAACTCACTGCTCAACCTGACGGTGTGCTCGGTCGGAGACGACGAGACCACCGCCATCCCGACGGTGGTGTCCAACGCCGAGAGCCTTTCCGCGCAGCTCGTACTCGCCGATCCCGGCAACGAACCGATCCGAGTGGACGTTCCGCCCGAGGAGATCACGACGGTCACCCCGGCCAGTCCGCTGGCCCAGGGCCGGGAAGTGTTGCGTCTGGACATCGGGGTGGCGAGCCCACTGCTCGCCGACGGTCTGGTGCTGGTCGACACCCCCGGAGTCGGTGGTCACGGAAATCCGCACGCTGCAGGAACATTGGGGCTCATTCCGTCGTCCGACGCGGTGCTCGTCGTGTCCGACGCCTCCCGCGAATTCACCGAGCCGGAACTGTCGTTTCTGCGTCAGGTACAGGGGCTGTGCCCGGCCGTGGCGGTGCTGATCACCAAGATCGATCTCTATCCGCACTGGCGGCAGATCGTCGAGGCCAATCGTGGACACCTGGACCGGGCGGGCATCGACGTGCAGATGCTGCCGGTGTCGTCTCTGTTGCGTTCGCACGCACTGCGTTTGAACGACGAGGAGCTCAACGCCGAGTCGGGCTTCCAGCAGCTCTACGCGTTCCTGCGTGACGACGTGGTGGCCCGGGCGGATGTGCTGGCACGCTCGTCGGTCTCGCTCGACGTCCGTTCGGTCACCGAGCATCTGACGCTGTCGTTCGGCAGTGAGCTTGCGGCACTGAAGGATCCGGAGCGCGCCGCCGCGGCCGTCGCGGGGCTGCAGCGCGCCAAGGCCGCCGCCGAGGAGCTGCACAAGCGCTCGTCGCAGTGGCAGCAGACACTCGGGGACGGTATCGCCGATCTTGCCTCCGACATCGATCACGACCTGCGCGACCGGTTGCGACGCGTCACCAGGGAAGCCGAGGAAACCGTCGACGAGGGGGACCCGGGCAAGGACTGGCCGCAGCTCGGCGAGTGGCTCGAGGAACAGATCGCTGCGTCGGTGGGCGACAACTTCGTCTGGGCTCACGAACGGGCACTGTGGCTTTCGGAGTTGGTGGCCGAACACTTCGCGTCCTCCGGGGCGGCAGCACTACCCGATCTCGACGTCGGCGATCTGGACAACGTCCTCGATCCCGTCTCGTCCCTGGCCGATCTGGAATCCGGTCGTATCGGAATCACGCAGAAGGTTCTGGTGGGAATGCGCGGATCCTACGGCGGTGTGCTGATGTTCGGCCTGATCACCACGTTCGTCGGGTTGAGTCTGCTCAATCCGATCTCCATCGGCGCGGGTGTGCTGCTCGGCACCAAGGCGTACAAGGAGGACAAGGAGAACCGCGTCAAACAACGGCGTTCCGAGGCCAAGATCGCGATCCGACGTTTCACCGACGACGTCAGCTTCCAGGTGGGCAAGGAGTCCAAGGACCGACTGCGGCAGATTCAGCGAGTCCTGCGTGATCACTTCACGTCCATCGCCGAGCAGACGCTGCGGTCGCTCAACGAGTCGCTGCGCTCGGCGCAGGAAGCCGCCGCCGCCGACAACACCGACCGCGCTGCTCGCATTGCTGCGCTGGAGAACGAAATGCGCGTGGTGGCCGAACTGAATGCTCGGGCAGTGGGACTCGTCAAGGACGTCGCGGTATGAGCGTGGCGGCTCTGGCCAGGGCACGCGACCTCATCTCGGCGGCGCGATCGACGTACTCCGGTGATGCCGAGGCATCCTGGATGCTCGACGAATGCCTGTACCGTTTGGACGAGCCGCTGCGGGTGGCACTCGCAGGATCGCTCAAGGCCGGTAAGTCCACACTGCTCAATTCTCTTGTCGGACAGGACATTGCTCCCACCGACGCAACGGAGTGCACGAAGGTCGTCACGTGGTACCGCAACGGCGTCGCTCCCGCCGTCACGGCCTGGTACGACGGTGACCGGGCTGCGAACGTCCCGGTGCAACGGCGGGACGGACGATTGACCTTCGATCTCGGGTCGTTGACGGCCGCGCAGGTCGACCGACTGGACGTCGAATGGCCTGCAAGTGCTCTGGCGCAGACGACGATCATCGACACCCCCGGTACCTCGTCGCTCTCGCGCGACGTGTCGGCGCGCACGTTGGCGATGCTCACGCCCGAGAACTCGTCCTCGGGTGCCGACGCGGTCGTCTATCTGCTGCGCACGCTCAATGCGACCGACGTGTCGTTTCTCGGGCAGATCGGTGCGCACGTGGGCGGTGATTCGGGGCCGCTCGGTGTGATCGGTGTCGTCTCGCGCGCCGACGAGGTGGGGTCGGGGCGGATGGACGCGATGATGTCGGCCAAGGAAGTCGCTGCGCGATTCGCGTCCGAACTCGAGGCCACCGGCCTGTGCCAGGCGGTGGTTCCGGTCGCCGGTCTGCTGGCGCTCGGTGCGGAAACGTTGCGGCAGAACGAGTTCTCGGCATTCGAGATGTTGGCCACGGTGCCGACCGAGGATCTGCAGTTGGCGATGCTCTCGGCCGATCGATTCGTCCGTGCAGAAAGCACGCTACCGGTCGACGCGGCCCTGCGAGCCAGCATCGTCGACCGTTTCGGGCTGTTCGGTATTCGGATGGCCGTGACGTTGATTCGGCTCGGGGTACGCGATTCACCCACGCTCGCGGCCGATCTGGTCGAGCGCAGCGGGCTGACCGAACTCCGGTCGGTGATCGACGTGCAATTCGGTCAACGCGCCGACCAACTGAAGCTGCACTCGGCTCTGGTTGCCCTGCAACGGATTCTGGAGTTCCGTCCGGAATCGCATGCACTGCGCACCGAGGCCGGGCGAATGCTCGCCGATGTGCACGGCTTCGCCGAATTGCGTCTGCTCGGCCGATTGCGCTCCACCACACCGAAACTGCCCGACGGCGGTCTGCTCGAGCTGCAGCGCATCATGGGCGGCTTCGGCATCGCCGCCACCGAACGCCTCGACCTGCCTCCCGATGCCGGTCACGCGCAACAGCGAGACACCGCGCTGGCGGCGGTACACAAGTGGCGAGCACTGTCCTCGCATCCACTGTTGGACCGATTCACCTCGACCTCGTGTGCCACGGCGGCCCGCAGCGCGGAAGGAATACTCGCCTCACTTGCGTGAGGATCCCCGGGGCAGGAGGGCCACGATCGTCGCAGCGACAGCCGTGCCCGCCACGACGAACGGCCCCCACTGCAGAACGCCGCCGAGCAGCGCGGAGGCGTCGGACACGAAGGTCGAGAACGTGACTGCCGCTCCGATGGTCAGGATCCCGACCGCTCCCATCAGGACCTTCGACGACGTCGCCGCGTTGCGCAGCAGATTGAGTGCGACGAATCCCAGCAACACGAGCACCGCTGCTGCGGCACCGCTGGACAGCAGCGTGGCCGAGGCGGTGTTGCGGACGTCGGCGGCGCTTGCCGTCGAATCCTGCTGGGACACCGCAGATTCGACGCCGGAGAGCACGGACTCCCAATTCAGCGCGATTGAGGCGGCCAACGCGAGGATCAGTGCCGCTGTCAGAGTCCACAGCACGGTCGCGACCTTGGGTAGGACCGACCGAGATGGCTCCTGCCGTGGCCGCAGCGGTTCGACGGCAACATCGGGCCGCGGTGGTTGCGGACGGGGAGGCATGGGCCTCCGCGATGTCGGGTCGTTCTGTTCTTCGGCCACGGGCAGGAGTCTATCCGTCGGTGGGGGAGCCCTGCGGTCTCAGCGCAGCACCACCGGCACACCCTCGTACGGGCGCAGCGTCATCGGGAAACTGTTCAGTTCGTCCACCGTGGCGATCTCGTTGTCGTCCGATACGTCGACGGCCGTGGTGCCGGGCACCAGGTGCTTCGACTGGATGGTCGCGCTGATCTCCTCGGACGAGAAGTTGAGCACCGTCGCCTGGATGGTTCCCTGCCCGAGTTCGTGCACCATCACCAGTAGACCCTTGTGCGAGACGGTCGGGATGTCGATCTGCTGGGCGGTAGCGATACCGAACTTCTTGCGCAACTCGATGATTCGCGCCAACTGGCGGGCGAACGACTGCGGATCCGCCAGCTGCTCCGGGAGCGAGCCGTACAGGCTGCGCCCGCGGGGGATGCCGGATTCGGAGCGCACGGCCTCGGGGAAGTACCCCATCAGATCGTGCGCGCCGCGGTTGATCCAGCGGGTGTCGCCTTCGCGGATGAGGTCGTCGACCTCCGCGGCATCGATCGGCAGGATGCCCAGTAGATCCCAGCCTGACAGTGCGAACACGCCCGGTTGCAACGCGTTGTACATCGCGAGCAGCAAGTGGGCCCGCTTGACCGTCTCGATGTCTCGCTCGTCCATCCGGTCCAGATCGCGGATCCCGAGCGATGCGGTGATCACACTTGCTGTGGTGCAAGCGATTCCGTTGGTGGTGAACGTCCGGTTGTACGGTGCCCAGCGTCCGGTGAGTCGATCGGTCAGCTCACCGCGGATCCGGTCGCCCAGATCGCTGCCCTTGACCGCCTCGCCGCCGTAGGTGAATTCGTCCTCGGCGTGCAGGGTGGCGAAGTGGATGAGCTCGAACGTCATCTCGTCGTGGTTCTGCAACGCGTGCACCAGAGACGCCGTGTCGACGCCGTGATCGCGCGCCAGAGTCATGGTGAGCCTGAGGAACTCGGTGTTTCCCATGACGAGCGCATGCTGATAGGCCGGGCGATTGATGAAGTCGTACGACAGGTCGGCACCGTTCTCACCCATGGCCTTGATGTCGTCGATCGTCAGGTTCAACTCCTGGAAGGTGAACCCGCCCATCTTGCGCACCACGCTGGCGATCAGGTGGTTCGCCGCCTCGGACAAGGGGTGGCCCTCGGACCAGCCCGGGCCTTCGGCTCGACGCTCCACACCGAGAAAGCCGTTGGCGTCCAACCGCAATGCGCCTGCACCCAAATCGGCGATGGAATGGCACGCGTCACCGATCACCAGTCGCATGCCGGCGAAAGAGGGATCGAGCCAGTTGATCGACGGCTGACCGGCCTTGAAGTAGTGCAGGTACACCCAGCGACGCTCGACGCCGTCGATGCCGACGACGGGAGGTGTTGCGCTCCAGTTTGTTTCCTTCACACCGAGCTCGTAGAAGATCACGCGCTGCAGCTGGCCGATGATGTATCCGGCGCGGGCGAGATTGGCCTCGGCCTCGGCGTCGATGTTCTGCGAATCGGCTCCGGCTCGCACTCGGGGCAACAGATGCCAGTCCTGCGGTTCGATCTCGACCATGTGGTAGATGCCGGGGTAGTCCGCGACGGCCATCTCGGCGAGCCGGAAGTCCGCACCTTTACCGGTGTGTCCGGGCACGATGTCGTCGATCACGATGCCGTCGTACGCCGACGCCACCACGCAGAGGCGTCGGAACTCTTCTTCCGATCCGAACGCCGGGTCGATCTGCATGCCGATGCGGTCGAAGTGGCCGTCGACCGACGGGGTGGGACGCCAACCGTGGATGCCGCCGGCCACCTTCACCGGGCCGGTATGCACTGCGGTGACACCGATTTCGGAAAAGGCCTGCCACAGCTTCTCGTCGCCGAGTGTGCTCAGGAAGCTCGTCTGCGGGGCGTTGATCACCGAGATGGGATACGCGGTGAACCACACCGGTGCGCGCTCGACGGCGGCGCGAGGATCGGGGTCGGCGTACGGGTTCTGCCACATGCTGCCCTTGCCCGAGAGTTGCTCGGCAATGAGCTTGGCGTCGCGCAGCATCGACTGTTCGGTGAGCCAGTCCACGTACTCGGGATTCGAGGCCACCGGTTCGCTGTCGGGTGTGGGGCTGCTGCTCCTGTTGGCGCGACGCACCGAGGGTCGAAGTGGTTTCGGCCGAGCCGGATAGAACTTCTCGTCGTAGGTGATCTCGCTCGGTTCGTGCTGCACTTCGGGATCCATGTGCCTCCGTAGCCTCGCTTTTCCTCAACCCTACGTAGGGCGCGGCCGATCCGCAGGGTTGTGGTTCCCCTGATCGGCGACCGGTGAAACCTGGCTCACCGACCGGTGAAACGTACTCCGAACTACATCGATGTGATTCTTCAGGGGCGTTTTCCTTCGATATGCGAACGTCATCGAATCGAGACCGCCTGGTGTGGAATGTCGGATTCCGATAGGACATAGTGAGTTGAGTACCAACTGACCCATCTGTCACATCAGACTCATGAGTCACATCCCCTTCAGCTACAGGAGTTGTTCATGCGACGTCTTGCCCGCACATCGATCCTGGCCTCGACGGCCGCTCTGGCCGCCGCCATCGGTGCGGTTGCCCTCGCACCGGCCGCATCGGCCGAACCTGCCCCCGAACCCGTCGGCCCGCTCGGCTCGGTGGTTCTCGAAAGCCCCGACCTGGTGGTGACCATGGCCGCCGTCTGCGACACCACGGTCGAGGACGCACCCGAGGGCGGCGTCGTCGCACTCCAGGTCAAGGTGGACAACGTCGGTGCGGACGACGCGTCGAACGTCAACGTCAACTACGGCGCACTGCCGGGCGTGCAGGGTCAGAACACCGAGACGACCATCAAGGCAGGCGAAGCCGCCACGTACACCGTGCCGTCGGTCGATCGTGAATGGATGGCCCGCCCCGCCGGTGCCGCGGCCTTCGCCAGCGCACTCGACGCGAACTTCCTCGACAACATCACCGGTGGACTGCTCACCCACAGCTGCATCCCCGCCCCGCCCGCCGAAGATGCAGGCGAGTAGCCCGCACTGACTTTCTCCCCGCTGCGCCGCGACGATCCCCGTGATCGTCGCGGCGTACTGCTGTGGAGGGGCTTCGCCCCACGTGCGCGAAACCTCGTAGCAGGGGTCGAGTTTTCGCGCACATGCGGCGCAGCCGCTCCCCGGGGAACAAATTCGCCACACCCTCCGTTGTGCAGGTCAGCAGCCTTGAGTGGATGAGGCTCAAGTTGGAAGTTGACGCGACAAGACGCGTTGTGCAAACTTGAGCGGAATTCGCTCACCCAGGGACTGAACCCCAGCACTAACAGGAGGAAACATTATGGCTCGTGCGGTCGGTATCGACCTCGGGACCACCAACTCGGTCGTGTCCGTCCTCGAGGGCGGCGAACCGGTTGTCGTCGCCAACTCCGAGGGATCACGCACCACCCCGTCGATCGTCGCTTTCGCCAAGAACGGTGAAGTGCTGGTCGGCCAGCCCGCGAAGAACCAGGCGGTCACCAACGTCGACCGCACGATTCGCTCCGTGAAGCGCCACGTCGGCACGGACTGGACCGTGGAGATCGACGGCAAGAAGTACACCCCGCAGGAGATCTCCGCGCGCACGCTGCAGAAGCTCAAGCGCGACGCCGAGGCCTACCTGGGCGAGGAAATCACCGACGCGGTCATCACCGTTCCCGCGTACTTCGAGGACGCACAGCGCCAGGCCACGAAGGAAGCCGGCCAGATCGCCGGCCTCAACGTCCTGCGCATCGTCAACGAGCCCACCGCGGCAGCTCTCGCATACGGCCTGGACAAGGGCGACAGCGAGCAGACCATCCTCGTGTTCGACCTCGGCGGCGGCACGTTCGACGTCTCGCTGCTGGAAATCGGCGACGGCGTGGTTGAGGTCCGCGCGACGTCCGGCGACAACCACCTCGGTGGCGACGACTGGGACGAGCGCATCGTGACCTGGCTCGTCGACAAGTTCAAGGCTCAGAACGGCATCGATCTGACCAAGGACAAGATGGCGCTGCAGCGTCTGCGTGAGGCTGCCGAAAAGGCGAAGATCGAACTGTCCTCCGGGCAGAGCACCTCGATCAACCTCCCGTACATCACGGTCGACGGCGACAAGAACCCGCTGTTCCTCGACGAGCAGCTCAGCCGCTCGGAGTTCCAGAAGATCACCTCCGACCTGCTCGATCGCACCCGTGCGCCGTTCCAGGCAGTGGTCAAGGACTCCGGCATCGCCGTCAAGGACATCGACCACGTCGTGCTCGTCGGTGGTTCGACGCGTATGCCCGCAGTCTCCGAGCTGGTCAAGGAGCTCTCCGGTGGACGCGAGCCCAACAAGGGCGTCAACCCGGACGAGGTCGTGGCCGTCGGTGCTGCACTGCAGGCCGGCGTCCTCAAGGGTGAGGTCAAGGACGTACTGCTCCTCGACGTCACGCCGCTGTCCCTCGGCATCGAGACCAAGGGTGGCGTGATGACCAAGCTCATCGAGCGCAACACCACCATCCCGACGAAGCGATCCGAGACCTTCACCACCGCTGACGACAATCAGCCCTCGGTGCAGATCCAGGTCTTCCAGGGTGAGCGCGAGATCGCCTCGCACAACAAGCTCCTCGGCTCCTTCGAGCTGACCGAGCTGCCCCCGGCTCCTCGCGGAGTCCCGCAGATCGAGGTCACCTTCGACATCGACGCCAACGGCATCGTGCACGTCACGGCCAAGGACAAGGGCACCGGCAAGGAGAACACGATCAAGATCCAGGACGGCTCCGGTCTGTCCAAGGAAGAGATCGACCGCATGGTCGCCGACGCGGAAGCTCACGCAGACGAGGACAAGGCTCGTCGCGAAGAGGCCGAGGTCCGCAACCAGGCCGAGTCCCTCGTCCACCAGACGGAGAAGTTCGTCAAGGACAACGAGGACAAGGTCGACGCCGAGCTCAAGGGACGCGTCGAAACCGCCATCGCCGACGCCAAGTCGGCTCTCGCAGGCAGCGACATCTCGGCAGTCAAGACCGCCGTGGAGAAGCTCTCGACGGAGTCGCAGGCTCTCGGCACCGCCATCTACGAGGCTCAGGCCAAGGAGCAGGGCGGCGCAGAGGGTGGCGCGCAGGCCGCTGACGACGGTGTCGTCGACGCAGAGGTTGTCGACGAGCCCGCCGACGACACGGACAAGAAGTGACGTCGGACAACACCGAGCAGGAACCGGTCACTTTCGTGGACAAGCGAAAGATCGATCCCGAGACCGGTGAAGTACGGGAAGGTGACGCAGTTCCGGAGCCCCTGGTGGGCACCGGGGCTGCGCCCCAGCCCGACTCGGTGGACGAAGGGACCGTCGACGGCGACGTAGTGGAAGACCCGCGTGACACGCAGGTTGCAGAGCTCACCGCAGATCTGCAACGCGTCTCGGCGGAGTACGCCAACTACCGGCGTCGCACCGATCGTGAGAAGCAGACCGGAGCGGAGAACGCGAAGGCGTCCGTCGTCTCGCAGCTTCTTCCGGTTCTGGACGACCTCGAGCGAGCCCGCCAGCACGGCGACCTCGAAACCGGACCGCTCAAGGCAGTGGCAGACAAGTTGGCAGTGGTGTTCTCGAACATCGGCCTGACCACTTTCGGAGCCGAGGGCGACGCCTTCGACCCGGCCATCCACGAGGCTGTCTCCCATGAGGGCGACGGCAGCAGTCCGGTCGTCGGAACGCTGATGCGTCCGGGCTACAAGCTCGGCGAGCGCGTCCTGCGGACCGCGATGGTCGGCGTCGTGGACAGTGCAACACAAGAATCGGATGCACCCGCGTCCGACGAGCAGTAGAGAAATAGCGCGAGAGGAGGAAACGCCCGGTGAGCCAGCGGGAGTGGATCGAGAAGGACTTCTACAAGGAGCTGGGCGTTTCCTCCAGCGCGACTGCAGAAGAGATCAAGAAGGCGTACCGAAAGTTGGCCCGGGACAACCATCCCGACGCCAACCCCGGCAACGCCTCGGCCGAGAACAAGTTCAAGGCGGTCAGCGAGGCGCATGCCGTCCTCGCCGACCCGGCCAAGCGCAAGGAATACGACGAAGCACGAAAGCTGTTCGCCTCCGGTGGTTTCGGTAACCGTGGCGGCGGTGGATTCTCTCCCGGCGCAGGCGGATTCGGCGGCGGTGGACAGACCTTCGACGTCGGCGACATCTTCGGCCAGGGCGGCGGCGACGGCGGAATCGGTGACCTGTTCGGTGGCCTGTTCAACCGCGGCGCGCAGCAGCGGCCTCAGAACAATCGACCCCGACGCGGCAGTGACGTCGAAACCGAGACCTCGCTGCAGTTCCGTGAAGCGGCACAGGGCGTTACGGTTCCCCTGCGGTTGACCAGCCCGTCCTCGTGCACCACCTGCCACGGCAGCGGCGCGAAGCCCGGAACCAGCCCGCGGGTGTGCACCAAATGCAACGGCCAAGGCGTCGTCAACAGAAACCAAGGCGCGTTCGGCTTCAGTGAGCCGTGCGACGACTGCCGCGGTACCGGATCCATCATCGACGACCCGTGCGTCGACTGCCGCGGCACCGGAGTGCAGAACCGCACCCGCACCATCACCGTGCGCGTCCCGGCCGGCATCAGCGACGGCCAGAAGGTTCGGCTCGCCGGTCAGGGTGAAGCCGGCTTGCGCGGAGCGCCGTCCGGCGACCTGTTCGTGACCGTTCGGGTCAAGCCCGACAAGGTGTTCGGCCGAACAGGCGACGACCTGACGGTGACCGTTCCGGTGAGCTACGGAGAACTGGTGCTCGGCACCACGCTGTCGGTGCCCACCCTCGAGGGGCGCGTCGGAGTGAAGGTGCCACCGGGCACCGTCGACGGCCGAGTGTTGCGCGTGCGTGGACGCGGTATCCCGAAGAAGTCCGGCACCGGCGACCTGATGGTGACCGTCAAAGTTGCCGTCCCGCAGAAACTCGACGATGCTGCTACCGACGCTCTGAAGAACTATCTGGAAGCCGAGAAGGCCAGCGGATTCGACCCGCGGGCCGGGTGGGCAGGTGTGTGATGTCGGTCCCTCCCGAGGGCGGATCTGCGAAAGCCGGTGGCGGGCAAGCTGATCCCGACGCCCAGGTTTTCGTGATCTCCGTCGCGGCACAGTTGGCGGGCATGCATGCGCAGACGCTGCGTACCTACGACCGGCTCGGGCTCGTCACCCCGCATCGCACCACCGGCGGCGGTCGGCGCTACTCACCGCGTGACGTCGCACTACTTCGCGAAGTGCAGCGACTCTCCCAGGACGAGGGCGTCAACCTCGCCGGCATCAAGCGCATCATCGAGCTGACCAATCAGGTCGAGGCACTGCAGGCCCGGGTCTCCGAGTTGGCTCAGGATCTGGCCAACGTGCACGCCAGCTATCGCCGCGACCTGGTGCCGATTCAACGCAACGCCCTGGTGGTCTGGAAACCGCGCCACCAGCGCTGAATTCGAGGGTTCACCCTTCACCGTTCGCCCTTCACTGTTCGCCCTTCACTCCCTCTTTGCCAAGCTTCTGGTGAGTCATTCGAGAAGCTATGGAGGGTTATCGCATGTTGAGTGCTGAGTTCACAGGGGAGCAGATTCGGGAGATGGTGTTCGAGTACTGCCGGTTGCCGTATGGCCAGCATGGGCCGTGGATGGTGGCGCATCCGTCCGTCTCGAGGGGCATGATGACGCGCTGGCGGACGGCGGTGTTCGACGGCGACGTGGACCGCGGGCTGGTTCCGCGTCAGACTGAACCGATGAACTCGCAACCGAAGGGCCGGCAGGGAATGGTCGAACGGCGAGCCATCGAGACGGCCCGCCACGCCGAGGAACTCGCCCAACGTGACGCTCAGATCCGTGAGCTCAAGGAGACCAACGAGCTGCTGGGAAAAGCT
>NZ_JASHKS010000011.1:0-125270 GCF_030056835.1 Rhodococcus sp. IEGM 1372
TCGCAAACATCCCTAATGATCAGGCCCGTTGCGACCACCGCTCGAATCCGCCCGACCCCTGCTACGAGTTTCCGCTCACCTGCGCGCAGCGCTCACACCGCACTCATCGACTCCCAGGTCGGCCAGTCGATGGCCCAGTCGTACAGGTCGCCGTCGGCTGCCGAGAGGTCGATGCGCGTTCCGGTGACCTCCACGGGATCGCCGTACATCGCCGTCTGGAAGTACTGCTGAGCGTCGGCGTCGGAGAGGTTGATACACCCGTTGGTGACGTTCGACGCGCCCTGCACACCGGTGGTCAGCGGATTGGCGTGGATGAATTCACCGTTGTTGGAGATGCGCACCGCCCAGCGTTCGCGGACGTTCTCGTAGAACGGAGGGTTGGACATCAGGAAGTCCTCGTGCTTCTCGGTGACGACGTGGATGCCGCTGCGGGTGACGTTGCGGTCCTCGTTGCCCTCGCCGTAGCTGACGGGAATGTCCATGATCGTCGCGCCGTCACGCACCACCTGCATGCGGTGGCTGGTCGCGTCGGCGATGACGACCTGACTGCGTCCGATGCTGAAGTTCAGGGTGACGTCGTCGGCACCGTAAGCGCCGCCGCCGTAGTTCACGCCGTAGAGCTTGGCGACCACCGAGACCGTCGTGCCGGGAGCCCAGTAGTCGGTGGGACGCCAGTGCACGCGCGAGCCGTTGTCGTCCGGGAACCAGGCCCACGCGCCGGGCGTCGGCGGGTTGGTGGTCACCGTCAACGCTTTCTCGACGGCCGCCTTGTCCTCGATCGCCGAGTCGAACTGCAGAATGATCGGCGCAGCGATGCCGACTTCCTGGCCGTCGCCGATGTTGGTACTCACCGACGTACGACTGTCGGGTTCGACGGTGGTGAAGGCCCCGGTGATGTCGACGGTCTTGTTGTCGCTGCCGAGGGCGGTGCCGGACCACGTGTACTGCACGCCGTAGCCGAGGGGCTCGGTGACGGCGTACGAGGTCTTGTCGGGCGAGAGCGCGCCCTGGACGACCTTGCCGTCGGGGTTGGTCAACGCCACCTGGGTGAGCGTTCCGTCGGCGACCGAGACCGAGATGGGCGCGACGGGACTGACGTCGACGGCACCTGCGACCGGGTTCTCGGTGACCTGGGCGACGGGAGCTGCCTCGGTGGTCGGGGCCGCGGCACCCGAGTTGCCATCGCCCGATCCGACGGTGCAGCCTGCCACGAGTGCCACCAACGCGACGAGCACGGCGATCAACCACACCGTGCGCGTCCGTTTTGTCTGTTCTACCTGCTCATGCACGTTGTCCAACGTACCTGCGTCTGCGAACTACCCCGATTTTTGGGGGCAGTCTCACAGGTGCAGGAGTGGAGCCTGCGGAATGACTCAGAGTTTGCGCGTGCGCAGTTCGTGGCCTTTCGAGGTGAGGCAGCGGCCGGTCTCGAGGTTCCAATCCCATCCGTGCAGGTTGCAGGTGAGCTTCTTTCCCTCGACGATGCCGAACTTCGTCAGGTCCGCCTTCAGGTGCGGGCAGCGGCGTTGGATCTCGTAGCCGCCCATCGTGATCGTGGCGGTGTCGTCGTGCGCCTCGGAGAACCAACCGTCTGCGTAGGCGATGCGCTCGTCGGTGAGGCACTTGAAGAACGTGTAGAGAAACTCGTTGTAGCCGCCCACGCGTCGGGCCCGGAAGCGGGTGGACAGGAAGATCGAGTTGACCCAGTCCGGCTCCTGGTCGCGTATGGCGGTGCGTACCAGCTCCGGCGGGATGGTGAAGCTGTAGCGGAACTTCTCGTCCGAGATCGGTTCGCGCACAATTCTTTTCGGAAAGTCGAGCACGACGGTTTCGTCGCCCATCGTGATTCCGACGGGGTAGCCGATGCCGTCGCAGATCAGATCGGTCTGGGCCATGATCGGCTCGAACAGGCCTCGCATCGGCTCGAGCAGTGGCTCGCCCTCGGCCGGAGCCCAGGCTGCCTTCTCGGCAGCGATGACCGACGCCTGACGCTGGGCGTAGGCCTCGATGTAGTCGGCCTTGCCGGTGGTGAAGATGGCCTCGGCCTCAGCGGTGGGGATCGGGTGCTCGTGGGAGATCAACTCGGAACCGTCGAACGTCGCGGCGGTGCCCGGCATCATCAGCAGGCCCTTGTCGTGCCCGTGCAGTCGCATCTGCTCGAGGAACACCATCTGGTCCGGGAACACGTTGGCAGGGTCGCCGTAGACGTCGTTGAGCGAGCGCAGCTCGTCGTCGAGGAAACACGGCGGGCCCGCGGACGGAATCACCCACGTCGAGCCGACCTGCTCGATGTACTGGCGCGCCCGATCCATCTGGCGCTGACGCTTCTGGATGCCGAAGTTCTTCTTCGCGCGCGAGACCATGTCGTAGACCATCGGGTACCAGATCGCGCCCGAGTACTGCAGCATGTGCACGTCCACGGGACCGAAGTTCTCGGTCATCACGTCCAGGTCCACCGGCCTCGCGTCGTTCATGTTGAACGCGACGGTCTTGCCGTCCGAGACGACCAGACCCGAGTCGCCGATGGGACCGTCGGCGGGCGCACGCAGCGCGATGATCATGATGTCGAGATCGCCCTTGGGCCCGGAGATCGTGTGCTTGACCGAGTCCGTCGTCTCGTAGAACTTGTGGAACCCTAGCTTCTCTAGCTCGTGCTTGAGATCGAGCACCGGGTAATCCGGCAGCAGAACCGTGGCGTCCTTGTTGACGTGCTCGGCCAGGTTCTTCGGGTCGAAGTGGTCCTTGTGCAGGTGCGAGACGTAGAGGTAATCGCAATCACCCAGGGCGTCCCAGTCCAGGCCCGAGTTGTCGGGAAACGGGAACCACGACGCGTAGAACGACGGGTTCACCCACGGATCGCACAGGATGCTTCCGGCGTCGGTCCGAATATGGAATCCCGCATGTCCCACGCTGGTGACCTGCACTGATTTACCTCCTACGAGCTTTCACTTGCAAAGCTCCATCGTATGCGCCGTTTCGACCTGCCCTAACCGAGCGCGCAGTTGACGAGGTCACACTCGGGCGTGAGCGTGACGCCGAACTTCTCCTGCACGCCGTCTCGCACGTGCGCAGCCAGCGCCATGATGTCCGACGCGGTGGCCCCACCCCTGTTGGTGACGGCCAGCACGTGCTTGGACGACAACGCCGCAGTGCCGCGCCCGAATTCGGTGCCGTAACCGCGCGGAAAGCCCGCATTCTGGATCAGCCATGCGGCCGGAATCTTGGTTCCCGCGGGGTCGGGGAAGCTGGGCGCGTGCGCAGCGGCCTCGGGCACCTCGGGCAGTACCGGGTTGAGGAAGAACGATCCGACGCTCCACGTGTCGTGATCGCTCGCGTCGAGCACCATCCCCCGCTCGCCGCGCAGAGCCAGCACGGCCGCGCGCACGTCCGGCACCGGTACGACGTCGCCGATCTGCACATCGAGTCGCTCCGACAACGCCGCGTAGCGCACCGGAAGCGACTCGGTCGTCTTCTTCAGCGCGAACGTCACATCCAAGATCACGTACCGCGAGGACCGCTTGAACACCGACGACCGATGCGTTCCGAATCCGCACTGCTCCGGCGTCCACACCGAAGTCTCCTCGCTCTCACGGTCGTAGACGGTGAGAGCGTGCAACAACTCCGACGTCGACGCGCCGTACGCGCCCACGTTCTGGATGGGCGTCGCGCCGGTGGTTCCGGGAATGCCCGACAGCGCCTCCATGCCGGACAGTCCCGCATCGATCGTCGCCTGCACGACGGCATCCCACTCGACGCCGGCGTCGACCGTGACGATCTCGCCGTCGATCTCCAGCCGCGAACCGGTCACCCGAATCACCCGGCCGTCGAACCCCTCGTCGCCGACGACCAGATTGGATCCACCGCCGACGACCAGCACGTCCGTCCCCGCGCGATCCGCGTCGCGCACGAGGGAGACCAACTCGTCGCCCGTCGTCGCGACGCAGAATTCACGGGCCGGGCCGCCCACCCGAATGGTGGTGAGCTCCGAAATTGCAGTAGGCACGGACTCTCACGCTACCGGTCGCACACAAGCGTCGGACCCACCCGGTAACCTGCGGGGATGCCTCGCCCCATTGAGCACAGCTCGACTGTGCCCGCCTCCGCCGACAAGGTCCACGCCGCACTGACGTCCGAGCAGTACTGGAAGGACCGCATCGAGCAGATCGGCGGCCCCAGCGCAAGCGTGAAGAGCATCACCGTCGGCGACGGCACCATCGACGTCGTCATGACCCAGGCCGTCCCCGAAGAGGAGTTGCCGGCCGCGGTGACTGCGTTCAAGAAGGGCGACCTCATCATCGAACGCACCGAGAGCTGGGGACCGTTCGACGGTACCCACGCCGCCGGCACCTTCGGAGCGACCGTCGAAGGCGCACCGGCCCGCATCACCGGCACCACCACGCTCGACGCCACCGGCGACACGACGACCATCGCGCTGGCCGGCACCACCGAGGTCAAGGTCCCGATCTTCGGCGGCAAGATCGAAGCGATGATCAGCGAGCAGGTGCTCTCGCTCATCGACAACGAGCAGGACTTCACCGGTAACTGGATCGCCGCGCAGGGCAACGGCTAGCCTGGCGCACTATGGCTCGCCGAATGAACTACTCCGCCCGGTTCACCCACTCGACGCAGCAGGTCTATGCAGCGCTCTCCAGTCGCGATCACTGGGATGCGCGGATCGAGGAGATGCGTAAGTACTCGGAGAACGAGCTGAAGAGCTTCGAGGTGTCCGACGCCGGAATCGACATCGTGATGCACCACGTCATCCCGCGCACCGAATTGCCCGACATCGCGCAGACGGTGATGAAGAAAGACATGGTCATCACCCGCAACGTGCACTTCGACGCCTACGAGGAAGTCACCGCGGGCCACTACGACGCGTCGATTCCGGCCGGACCCGGCTCACTGAAGGGCACCACCTCGCTCTTCCCCACCAACGGCGGTTCGACGCTGCGCACCTCCTCCGAGGCCAAGGTCTTCCTGCCGTTCATCGGCGGCAAGCTCGAGCAACTCATGCTCGTCAACCTCATCGACCTGTGGCGCGGCGAAGGCGAAGTAACCGCCGACTGGCTCGAAAAGAACGCCTAGCCCTGAGCCCAGTTCACAAAGGTCGTTCCGCAGGCTCCACTCCCCATCTGGGTCGTTCCGCAGGCTCCACTCCTGCCCCTCAGGGCGTCATCACCCGCGGCACCACCGGCATCAATCGGCTGCGTCGTAGTGACCGGTGGCTGATGCACAGTCCCGATGTTCGACGCGTACTGCAGGGCTCGCCCGATCCCCTCGTCGTCGACCTCGGGTACGGGGCGATGCCGAACACGACCCTCGAGCTGGCCGGGCGGCTGCGCACCGTCCGGCCCGATCTTCGAGTCACCGGTCTGGAGATCGACCCCGCACGCGTCGTTCCGGGGAGTGACGGCGTCGAGTTCGCCCGCGGCGGTTTCGAGCTGGCGGGATTGCGCCCCAACCTGGTCCGGGCGTTCAACGTACTGCGGCAGTATCCCGAGGACGCGGTACCTGCTGCCTGGCAACGCATTCTGTCGGGCCTGGCACCGGGCGGCCTGCTGATGGACGGCACCTGCGACGAGCTCGGTCGACGCTGCGCCTGGGTGTTGATCGACGCCGATGGGCCACGTTCACTGACGCTGGCGTGGGATCCGTTCGACGTCGAGATGCCGTCGGACATCGCGGAGCGGCTACCGAAGGTGTTGATTCATCGCAACATCGAGGGTGAGCTCGTGCACGATCTGCTTCGACGGGCCGACAGAGCGTGGTCGGTGTCGGCACCGCTGGCACCGTTCGGGCCTCGAATTCGATGGCGCGCGGCCATGAAAGTGCTTGCCGACCAAGGTCTTCCGATCACACTCCCCCGCCGACGAATGCGAGACAACGTGCTCACGGTCCCGTGGTCCTCGGTCGCACCTACACCGTGAATCGGGTGCAACTGACCGCGGTGAGCGCGGTCAGCTGCACCCGATTTCGCGGCTACGTACAGGCGGACAGTGCCAGTTCGACGCGTTCGGCCACTCGATCGGTGCTGTTTCCGGCCTCGGTGTACAGCGTGTGCGGGTCGACGCGACCGATCGCGACGGCGTCGCACACCACCTCGTCGAGGGTGCTCTGCGAGATGCCACCTGCGGCGAGGTCGAGCACCGTGCGCACCGGGGTGGTGAGGTTGAACGTGCCAGCCGATTCGACGTCCCGTGGCTCGAGCCTCAGACGATGAACCGCCAGCCTGGTGTCGGTCAGTCGTAGGTCGCCGAAGGCGCAGACGTGCACGAATTGCGGGTGAAGGTGCCCGAATCCGTGTAGCTCGGCCGCACTCTGGTGCGAGATCACGGCCTCGCCGCCGAACCAGGCGCACCACATGGCGAACACTTCGAGTTCGCTGTGGGGCCACTGGCCGAGTCGGAACAGGTTGCGCTCGACGCGAGTCCACGTGTTCGTGGCCAGATTGACGCGCACCATCGCAGAATCGAAGCCGAGCTCAGCGGCCTGCTCGGCAGTGAAATAGCCGTCCTGACGAGTGGCCAACGAGTGCAGCTCGTGCACGCTCGGTCCTGTCGTACTCATAACGCAAGAGTACGTCACAATGTGTTACAGGTCACAAACTTTGGTACCGGCTACACAGGTTCGGCGAGTTTCACAGAGCTTGCTCAGAATCATCGGGAAGACTGCCAGGAATGTCATCCACAGCCAGGCGCAGCACAGCACCGCTGATCGCAGTCTCCGTCGTTGTCGTCCTCCTCGTCGCCGTCATCGGTGGCGAGTTGTTCGTGCGTCAGCAGATCAAATCCTGCCTCGCCGGTCAGCTCGAATCCGAGCTCGGCAGCCAGGTCGAGGTCGGTCTCGGCTTGAAGCCGGTCCTGCTCTCACTGGTGGACAAGAAGGTCTCCTCGGTGACCGTCGACAGCAACGACGCACGCTTCGGACCCGCCGAGGGCATGGTCGTTCAGGCCGAGGCACGTGACCTGAATCTGACGCAGACCGCCGACTCCGGCGGCACCATCGGCAGCTCGAGTGCGGACATCTCGTGGTCCACCGACGGCATCACCCGCACCCTGCAGAGCCAGGGCATCGGCGCGATCGTCTCCGGCGTCACCTCGGACGCCTCGGCGGGCACCCTCGACTTCGCCGTCGGCGCTCTGGCGAATCTGACCGTCAAGCCGGAGGTCGTGGACGGCAGAGTCGACGTCCAGACCGTCGACGCGTCGATCCTGGGTCTCGGCATTCCCACCGATCTGGTCGACTCGGTCGTCGGCGTGCTGACCGACAGCCTGCAGGCCTACCCGCTGGACATGGCTCCGACGTCGCTGACCGTCACCGACAGCGGCATCGAGCTCACCCTCGAGGGCGGGCAGTACACGATTCCGGTCACCCAGCAGGATCAGAACCAGCCGACTCCCGAGGGTTGCTCGCTCGTCGCATAACCCACGTGCGCGGAACCTCGTAGCCTGCTACGAGTTTCCGTGCACGTGCGACGCAGTCGCTCTAGCCCAATCCGTCGAGTACCGCACGTGTTCCCGACAGTCCCAATCGTGTTGCGCCCGCGTCGATCATGGCCAGGGCGGCGTCCGTGGTGCGGATGCCGCCGCTGGCCTTGACGCCCAGTCGCCCGCCGACGGTCTCTGCCATCAATCGCACGGCCTCGACGCTCGCGCCGCCGGCCGGGTGGAATCCGGTGGACGTCTTGACGAAGTCGGCACCGGCTTTCTCGGCGGCGCGGCACACCTCGACGATCGCCTCGTCGGACAGTGCTGCCGATTCGATGATCACCTTCAGGACAGCGCTTCCGGCGATCCCTTCACGGACGGTGACGATGTCGGCCAGCACCGCGTTGTAGTCCCCCGCGATGGCCGCGCCGACGTCGATCACCATGTCGACCTCGTCGGCACCTTGCTGCACCGCGAGCCTGGCCTCGGATCCCTTGATCAACGAGTGATGCTTGCCCGACGGGAATCCCGCGACGACGGCGGTGAGCATTCCCTCGGCGTGAATCGGCAGCATCGAGGGCGATACGCACACCGCGAGCACTCCGAGTTCGCGGCCTTCCTCGATGAGGGCGGCCACGTCGGCCTGGGTGGCTTCGGGCTTGAGCAGCGTGTGGTCGACCATTCCGGCGAGGGCGGCGCGGGTGAGTGTCATGCGGTCCAGCTTTTCACAGCTCTGCCATTCGTAACCCTGTCGGTCTACGATTTTCGGTCATGACCGCAGCGTCGCTCGCCGCCACCTTCAACGCCACCAGCAGGGAGTTCGACGGCCTGACGCCGCAGGTGTGGGGCCCGGCCGGGCAGTCGCTCGCCTTCGCGCTCGAATTGGCCACCGGGGACGCGGTTCTCGACGTCTGTTCCGGCACCGGGGCGTCGGCGATTCCCGCGGCGGCGGCCGTGGGCCCCGACGGTCTCGTGCATGCCATCGATCTGGCCGACGACCTGTTGGAGGTGGGCCGCGTGAAAGCCACCGATCGCGCGCTGCGCAACATCGACTTCGTCCTCGCCGACGCCACCGAGTGGGAGCCGCCGTCGACGGTTCCCGATGCCGGCTACGACGCGTTGGCCTGTTCGTACGGCATCTTCTTTCTGCCCGATCCCGAGGGGGATTTCGCTCGTCTGGTGGCTCTGGTTCGTCCGGGCGGTCGCGTCGGGGTGACGGTGTGGCGCAAGGGTGCGATCGAGGCGTTCGCGGGCACGTACTTCGAGGTGATCGGCGCGCATTCGCGGCCGAGCGAGCACGACGGGCCACTCGCGCAGGACGGTTACGACAAGCACCCGATCCGGCGGATGGAGACGGCGGAGCTTCTGTCCGCATGGCTCACCGCGGCAGGCACCACCGATGTCGAGGTCGTGGAGCTGTCCAACCACGTTCCCGCGACGGAGTCGTTCGTGTGGGATCTCGTGCTGGGCAGCGCGATGCGGGGCGCACTGACACCGTTCGACGATGCGACCCGGACGCGGATCCGTGCCGAGTTCTCCGCGCTGCTGACCGAGCGTGGAATCGACTCGATCGATCTCGGGACACTGGTGGCAACCGGGGTGCGGACGCCCTGAGACAATCGGCGCTATGAGTTCTTCCGTATCCGAGGATCGCCGTTACGTTCTGTCGCTCGGTTGCCCCGACAAGACGGGCATCGTCGCCCGCATCTCGACCTTCCTCGCCGAGGTCGGTGGATGGATCGTCGAGGCCGCCTATCACGCCGATCCCGACACCGGGTGGTTCTTCACCCGGCAGGCCGTACGCGCGTCGTCAGTGGACATGAGCATCGAGGAGCTGCGCACACGTTTCGCCGCGGTGGCCGCCGAACTCGGCCCGGAAACCGAATGGACACTTCATGATTCGGGCGAGCCCAAGCGCGTGGTCCTGCTCGTCAGCAAGGAAGCACACTGCTTGCACGACCTCCTCGGCCGCGCCGCGGGCGGCGAACTGCCCGCTCAGATCTCCGCGGTGATCGGCAACCACAAGTCACTAGAGCCGATCGCCGCCGCACACGGCACACCGTTCCATCACGTCGAGTTCCCGAAGGATCCGGCCGAGCGCGGTCCTGCCTTCGAAGAGGTGCGGTCGCTGGTCGATTCCTACGACCCGCACGCGGTGGTGCTGGCACGGTTCATGCAGGTTCTCCCCGAGTCGCTGTGCGCGCACTGGGCAGGCCGGGCCATCAACATCCATCACAGCTTCCTGCCGTCGTTCGTCGGCGCTCGTCCGTACCACCAGGCATTCGCGCGGGGCGTGAAACTGATCGGTGCGACGTGCCACTACGTGACGGCCGAGCTCGACGCGGGTCCGATCATCGAGCAGGACGTCATCCGCGTCGATCATTCCGACGAGGTGGTCGACATGGTGCGTCAGGGTCGCGACATCGAGAAGCTTGTGCTTTCCCGCGGTCTGCGGTGGCACCTGGAGGATCGTGTCCTGGTGCACGGCCGCAAGACCGTGGTGTTCAGCTGAAAGCTAGAGATTCCGGAGCCGAACCACTTCGGTGTTGAATTCGTCGATTGCCTCGACGGAGCTCATGTGTCCGATGCCGGGGATGACGATCAGTCTGCTCAGGTGATCGTGATCGTCCAGGGCGCGGGCGAGTTTGCGGGCGTGCACCGGTGGGGTCAAGCGGTCGGCTGATCCGACGAGCACGCTGGTGGGGACGGACATGTTCGCCAGGGCCTCGCGGATGTCGAGGTCGGTGAGCGCTGCACCCCAGATACCGCGGGTGCGCGGGGCGCATTCGAGGACGATCTTCTCGCAGAACGCCACCTCGGCGGGTGTCGCTCCGGGTGCCATCGAGATGTACTTGATGGCTTGGCGCACCACCGGTGACGGCCGCAGCGGAAGTGCCGAGCCGAGTACCGCGCGCCCCACCGGGGTAGGGACCCGTGGAAAGCGTTGCGGCAGCGGGATGACGGTGGTTTCGCGAATCAGGGAGTCGGTCGCGGTGCTGGCGAGGAGCACAGCGCTGACGAGTCGGTCGACCTGTTCGGGATAGTTGCCGGCCCAGGCCATGATGGACATGCCGCCCATGCTGTGTCCCACCATGACGGCCTTGTTGTCCTCGGCCACCGTGGCGGAAAGGATCGCGGAGAGGTCGTCGGCCAGCACGTCGGGGCTCAGCGGTCGCGTCCCGACGTCGCTTCGACCGTGACCGCGCTGGTCGTAGGTGACGACGCGGTAGCGGCCGGCAAGGGCATTGATCTGCGGGTACCAGTAATCGGCCGAGCAGGTCCACCCGTGGCTGAAGACGATCGGTTCGGCATCGGCGTCCCCGTAGCTACGGACGTGCAGGTGCGCACCGTCGTCGGTGACCACCTCGGTGATGTGTGGTTCGAACGTGGGGCGCGCGAGCAACTCGTCGGGCTGCACGTCGGTCGTCTTGGTGAACGAGTGCAGGCGACGCCGCCGGACGACGAATGCACCGACAGAGGCCGCCGCGGCCGCGCTGCCCACTCCGAGCAGCGCGCGTTCGATTACCTTGCGTGAAACCACTGACATTCCCCTCTACCTGTGTCCCCCCGAGCGGGTGCGGTAGAGGGTACGCCCACACCGAAGTGGGCGTCGATGCGACTTACCTACCAGCGGGGTCCGCGCTGGATGCTGTCGACCTTGGGACGGACGTCGACGAGGTACACGCACACGGCGACGACGCCGATGATGCCCAGGAAGCCGATCACACCCGAGACGAGAATGAGCAGTAGACCGATGAACAGAATGGCCAGCCATTTGGTCTTCGTCAGCTTGTCCACTGCTGGAAACGCGTCGGGGCGCTGGCGCAGTGCGTGGAAGATCGCGAATCCTGCGCCCACCACTCCGAGGATCTGGAGAAAGGTCAGGATGTAGTAGCTGAAGCTGCCGGCGATGCTCACGTGCGCCAGTGTACGAGAAACGACCCCTGCGCCGCGCGGCGCAGGGGTCGTTTTCTTTACGAATGCTTTAGCGAGTGGTCTTCTTCGCCGGAGCCTTCTTGGCCGGAGCCGGGGCGGTCTTCTTGGCCGCCGGTGCCGGAGCCGTCTTCTTGGCCGGAGCCGGGGTCTTCTTGATCGGCGAGTTCGCGCTGCTGCGGGTCTTGGCCTCGACCTTGCCTGCCACGCCGCTCACCTTGTCGGAAGCTTCGACGGCCTTGTCCTTGGCCTCGTCGCCTGCTTCGTCGATGTTCTCGGCGAGCTCGTCGGCGGCCTCGGAGATCTCGTCGGCGCCTTCACGAACCTTGTCCGACGCAATGCCGGCCAGAGCAGCGGCGCGCTCGCCGACTGCGCGGGTCTGCGAGGCGACGGTTCCGAGGGCCTGCTCGGTGAGATCGACGACGTCGTTGGCTGCGGTGTTGGCGCGCTCGAGGCCCTCTTCGACGGCCGGGGTGCGGCGGATGCGCTCGACGGTCTCTTCGCCGCGCTCGGCGAGCGAGGTGTAGAGGTCGGAGGCGACCTTGAGGTACGCCTCGGCAACCTTGCGGAGCTCTTCGGGGGTGAAGCGCTCGCGCAGTTCGGCGATCTCGTCGGGAAGCTCTGCGGGCAGGTTCGCGAGCCGCTCGCGCAGGCTCTCGACGCCTTCGGTGACGTCCTCGGAGAGGTCGGCGATGCGGGCGTTGACCTCGCTGGTGCGGCTCTCGGCGCGCGAACGCACCTGAGCGACGACGTCCGCTACTGCCTGGACGACTGCGTCGCCCGCGCCGACGGCGGCGAAGATGGGGGTCTTGACGTTCTCGAAGTTCTTGGAATCAGACATCGGGTGTCTCCTGTTCGTCGGGTTCGGGCTCCTGCGTCGACTCGTTCTCACGACAGAACGAGTCGTAGATCTCGATCAGCACTTGCTTCTGCCGTTCGGTGATGTGCTCATCGCCGAGCAGAGCTTCGCGCACCGGACCGTGGGGACGCGCTTCCAAGATCCCGGCCCGGACGTACAGCACCTCCGAGGAGACGCGCAGACCCTTGGCTATCTGCGCTAGCACTTCTGCGGACGGGTTGCGCAGTCCGCGTTCGATCTGGCTCAGGTAGGGGTTGCTCACTCCGGCTCGGCTGGCGAGTTGCCGCATCGATACCTGCGCGGCTTCCCGTTGCGACCGGATGTAGCTTCCGATGTCCTGAGCTGCAGTCGTCACGACTGCGGCGACAAGATCCCCCGCCTCGGCGACGACCTGCGTCGCCTCGGTCGCCTTGGCGACCAGATCCCCCTCGTCATCGGCCATCTCGGCCTCCTGTTTTCGGTGTCCTACTGGACGGTACCGAAGGGTGCTAACTATTGCAAGCACTCTGCTAGCACTAGTGCCCGAAGATCAGATCCGAGATCGTGTAGATGGCCAGTCCGGCGATGGATCCGACGACGGTTCCGTTTATCCGGATGAACTGCAGATCGCGTCCGACCTGCAGTTCGATCTTCTTGCTCGCTTCCTCAGCGTCCCACCGAGCGACGGTGTCACCGATGATCGTGGTGATCTCGTCGGCGTAGTTCGCGGCGATGTAGCTCGCCCCACCGAGCAGCCAACCGTCCACTTTTCCGCGCAGTTCCTCGTCGTCGCGGAGCCGCACGCCGAGGTTGACGGTGTTCTCCTTGATCTTGGTGCGCAGCGTGCTCGTCGGATCGTCGACCGACTCGGTGATCAGCCGCTTGGCCACCTTCCAGGTCGCCGCCGCGAGCCCGGTGATCTCCTCGCGGCCCATGATCTGCGCCTTGAGCTTCTCCGCCTTCTCGATGGTCGTCGGGTCGTGCTGCAGATCGTTGGCGTAGTCGACCAAGAATTTGTTGGCGGCCAGACGCACGTCGTGCTCGGGGTTGGACCTGATCTTCCAGGTGAACTCGACGAGTTCCTTGTAGACCTTCTCCCCCAGCAGCGTGTCGACGAACTTCGGCGACCAGTTCGGGGAATCTCGCGCCACGACGCGATCGATCATCTCCTGGCTGCCGAGAGCCCATTGGTGGGCGCGCTCGGCGAGCATGTCGATCAACGGCAGCTGACGGTTCTCGCGGAGCAACTCGTCGAGGATCCGGCCGATGGGCGGGCCCCACTGAGGATCGGCGAGACGCCGCACGATGGTGCTGTCGATGACCGCGGTGATGTCCTCGTCGTTGAGCACGTCGACGACGCCGTGCAACACGGTCGCCGCCTCGGCCGCGACGCGTTCGGCGTTGTCGGGCTGAGCGAGCCAGGTACCCAACCGCAACGGAACCTGCGCCGACGCGACCTTCTCGGACACCACCTCGGGGGCGAGGAAGTTGCTGCCCACGAACGAGCTCAAGCTCGCGCCCAGCTGGTCCTTCTTCTTCTTGATCAGAGCCGTGTGCGGAATCGGGATCCCCAGCGGGTGTTTGAACAACGCAGTCACCGCGAACCAGTCCGCGAGCGCGCCGACCATTCCGGCCTCCGACGCCGCGCGCACGTATCCGACCCATGCACCGGCACCCGTCGACTCCTGCCACCGGCAGAAGAGGTAGACGATCGATGCGAAGACGAGAAAGCCCGTCGCCACTGTTTTCATCTTGCGGAGGTCGCGACGTTTGGTCTCGTCGTCGAAGTTCATGAGCTGCACAACCGACATTGTGCCCAGAATCTCGGCAGACCAACCGGACGCAGCCTGCAATGGTGTCGGACAAGGCGCATAGGGTGGGGTTGTGGCGAGAAATACGACGGAGGCAAAGCTGGACGAGTCCGAGCCGAGCGAGGACAAGCCGAAGGTCGAGAAGCCGGACGGCCGAAAACGTCGTTGGCGTGAGCACAAGATCGCCCGCCGCGAAGAGCTCGTCGACGGCACGTTGGCCGCGATCCGGTTGCGCGGCCGCGAGATCGGGATGGACGAGATCGCGTCGGAGATCGGTATCTCCAAGACGGTGCTCTACCGCTACTTCACCGACAAGAACGATCTGACGAGCGCCACCATGTCTCGGTACGTCGAGACCACGCTTGCCCCGCGCATCTACTCGGCGATCGCACACGAACTCGACGAGTACGAGCTCACCCGCATCGTCGTGACCGCCTACGTCGAGACAGTGGCCACCGATCCCGAGGTCTACCTCTACGTCATGGCGAACAACGCCGGCAACAACCGCGATGTCGTCGCCGAGTCCGAGCGGATGATCGCCGAGTTGCTGTCCACGGTGCTGGGCGAACGCCTACGGCAACGCGAAATGGATTCCGGTGGTTCGGTGCCGTGGGCCTTCGCCATCGTCGGCGCGGTCCAGTTGGCCACGCACTGGTGGATCTCCAACAAGTCGATGTCCGCGGACGATCTGATCGATTACCTCTGCATGATGATGTGGGGCGGAATCCACGGGGTCGCGATGGCCGACGGCTCCCCCGCAAAATTCAAGTCACAGCCACATCCGTTGGTCGACGAGGAGCCGAACACGCCTTAGCGCTCGTCGTACCCGTCGTCGTCCACGGGCACTTCTGCTCGTTGATCCAGCACGTCACGGGCGTCGGCCTCGATGGGCAGATCGTCGACGTTCGGCTCGTCCGGCTCGTCTGCGACCGGGAGATTCTGTTCGACGCGATCCTCGGTCGGGGTTTCGATGGGTGAGTCGCTCATGTCTCCATTCGTACCATCGCTCGTCAGTTTGAGATCAGGCCCGGTCGGACATCCGAGAAGGTATGACTACCGAAACATTGACCGGACGCCGCATCGCGATTCTCGCCACCGACGGCGTCGAGCAGGTCGAGCTGGTGCAGCCCCGCGAAGCAGTCGAAAAGGCCGGGGCCTCAGTCACATTGGTCTCGCTCGACCACGGCGACATCCAAGCCATGGAGGGTGACGTCAATGCCGCAGACACTTTCACCGTCGACAGCGTGGTCGCCGACGTCTCGGCCGACGACTTCGACGCATTGATCCTGCCCGGCGGAACCACCAATCCCGATCAACTCCGCGTCGATGCGGACGCCGTGGAGTTCGTCCGCTCGTTCGTACAAGCCCGCAAGCCCGTCGGCGTCATTTGCCACGGGGCCTGGACACTCGTCGAAGCCGACGTTCTGAAGGGCCGGACATTGACGTCCTACCCGAGCATCCGAACCGACATTCGCAACGCCGGTGGCACGGTCGTCGACGAGGAAGTGGTCGTCGACGGCAATCTGATCTCGAGCCGGAACCCGGACGACCTGCCCGCCTTCTGCGCGAAGATCGTGGAGCATTTCAGCGCTTGATAGGTTAGCGTGCCCTATGCGCATTTCTCGTTCCTTGGCTCTGCCTGCGGCAGTCCTCGCCCTCGCTCTCACCCTTTCCGCATGCAGCTCCGACGCCGGCGACGGCGACAGCGCCGATTCCTCCGAGGCCGGCGGTGTCGTCGTGACCGACATGTTCGGCGACGTCGAAGTCCCTGCGAACCCGCAGCGAGTGGTCGCACTCGGTTGGTCCGATGCCGAAACTGCGCTCGCCCTCGGTGTACAACCCGTCGGAGCCAGTGACTGGCTCGGCGTCGGCGGCAACGGCCTCGGTCCATGGGTCGACGAGTCCTACGACACCGACCCCACGATCGTCGGCACCTTCGACGTGAACATGGAATCGGTGGCGGCTCTGGAACCGGACCTGATTCTGTGGACGCGCAGCACCAACGACAAGGCTGTCTACGACGACCTGTCCGACATCGCACCGACCGTCGCGGCACCTCCGGGAACCGACGTCGCCTACGGCACCACCTGGGACGGACAGACCGAGATCGTCGCGCAGGCACTGGGCAAGGTCGACGAGGGCAAGCAGCTCGTCGACGAGACCGAGGCACTGTTCGAAAACACCATCGCGGCCAACCCCGAATTCGCCGACAAGACCGTCGCCGTCGGCACGCTCTACAGCGGACAGGTCGGTGCCTACGTCCGCGGCGACACCCGCGTCGACTTCCTCGAATCGCTCGGCCTGACCAACACACCGGCCGTCCAGGACCGCGCCGAGCCCGGAGCGTTCAGCATCGAACTGTCCGAGGAGAACATCTCCGCTCTCGACGCCGACCTCACCGTCATGTTTCCCATCGGCACCGGACCCGAGGTGATCACCGACAACCCGTCGATCCAGGGCCTGCCGTCGGCACGGGACGGACGCCTCGTGGTCCTCGGTGACACGAACCTGTCCAACGCCTTCTCGGCCGCCTCGGTCGCAGGCACCCGATACGCACTGGAAAACGCGGTGCCACTGTTCGCGGCACCGTTGAAGGGCTAGATCACAAGCCCGCCGGGGATCGTCACACCCTCCCTGGCGGGCTTGTTACACCCTGCCCGGGGGCTTTTCACACTCTCCCTGGTGGGAATCCACCCGCGGCGATCGGTCCCCAGGTGTCGATCACGATGCGTATCAACGACTTTCCCTGCTTCACCATCGCCGCGCGGTACTCGTCCCAGTCCGAGTGCTCGCCGGCGATGCTGCGGAAGTACTCAACCAGCGGCTCGACGGCGTCGGGAAGATCGATGATCTCGGCCGTACCGTCGACCTGGACGTAGTCGCCGTTCCAGTCGTCACTGTGCACCAGCACCGTGACGGCGGAATTACGGCGGATGTTGTGCACCTTCGCGCGCTCGGGATAGGTGGCGATGACGATGCGGCCTTCCGAGTCCACTCCGGCCGAGACCGGGGAGACCTGCAGACCGTCGTCGCGCTTGCGGGTGATCAGGGTGTGGTGGTGCCGCGGAGATACGAATTCGAGCAGTTGCTCACGCGACACGGTCTCTGCTTTTGCAATGGTAGGGGCCATGAATCCCATGGTAGAGAAGTAGTCTTCTCGCCTATGGCCGACAAGTCGAAACTGTGGACTCTTTCTCCCGTCGATGTGCTGCGGGCCAGTTCCTCTCCCCGTGTGGAGGACATCGACTTCACGGCAACTCCGGGTTTCGACGGCGCGAAAGCGCACGGCAACGACGTGCTCGAGCAGCGCGGTGCAGTGCTGGCAGCGCTGCAGGAAAAGCTCTATGCCCACGGGCGCGCAGGCGGAACCAAGTCGGTTCTGCTGGTGCTGCAGGGCATGGACACCGCAGGCAAGGGCGGCATGGTCAAACACGTCATCGGGATGGTCGATCCGCAGGGCGTCGACCTCGCCTCGTTCGGGGTGCCGACTCAGGAAGAGAAGCAACACCACTACCTGTGGCGCATCCGCAAGGCACTTCCGCGGGCCGGCCGGATCGGGGTGTTCGATCGGTCCCACTACGAGGACGTTCTCGTCGTCGCGGTTCACGATCTGGTGCCGCGGCAGGTGTGGGAGAAGCGATTCGACGAGATCAACGCCTTCGAGAAGGAATTGGTCGACGAGGACACCGTCGTGGTCAAGGTGGCCTTGTTCGTCTCGGCGGACGAGCAGAAGAAGCGACTGCAGGAGCGACTCGACCGACCCGAGAAGCACTGGAAGTACAACCCGGGCGACGTCACCGAGCGTGGATTCCTGGCGCAGTACCGGGCGGCGTATCAGCGGGTTCTCGATCGCACGGATTTCGACCATGCGCCCTGGTACGTCGTCCCCGCCGACCGCAAGTGGTACAGCCGCTTGGCCGTCACGGAGATCCTGATCGACACGTTGGAGAAGCTCGATCTCGATTGGCCGCCTGCGGATTTCGACGTCGAGCACGAGAAGAAGCGACTGGCCGAGAGCTGAACCCACTTCGAAAGCGTGAATGGTCCATCGACCCCCGTCTGGGCAGGTCAACGGACCATTCACTCGTCCAAGGTGACAGTTACAGCGTGGCTGCGTCGATCACGAAGCGGTAGCGCACGTCGGACTTGATGACGCGGTCGTAGGCCTCGTTGATCTTCTCGGCCGGGATGACCTCGATCTCGGCACCGATGTGGTGCTCGGCGCAGAAGTCCAGCATTTCCTGGGTCTCGGCGATGCCGCCGACCATGGAACCGGCGAACGAACGACGGTTGGCCAGCAGGTTGAAGGCGGGCACCTCGAGCGGCTTCTCGGGAACGCCGAGCTCGACGAGGGTGCCGTTGCGGGCGAGCAGTCCGAGGTACTTGCCCATCGGCAGGTTCGCCGAGACGGTGTTGAGGATCAGGTCGAACTTGCCCTGCAGATCCTTCAGCGCCGTGGTGTCCTTGGTTGCGTAGTACTCGTCGGCACCGTAGGCCTTGCCGTCGGCCTCTTTGGCGTCGGTCTGGCTCAGGACGGTGACGTGCGCACCCATGGCGTGGGCGATCTTGACGCCGATGTGTCCGAGGCCGCCCATACCGATGATGGCGACCTTCTTGTCGGGGCCGGCTCCCCAGTGCTTGAGCGGCGAGTACAGCGTGATGCCTGCACACAGCAGGGGTGCGGCGACGTCGAGCTCGACGCCTTCCGGGATGCCGAGGACGAACTTCTCCGTCACGACGATCTGGGTGGAGTAGCCGCCGTGGGTGAACTCGCCCTCGTAGGTCTCCGAGTTGTAGGTCTGTACGACGCCCTTGGTGCAGTACTGCTCGTCGCCGTCCTTGCACGCCTCGCACTCGCCACAGGAGTCGACGAAGCAGCCGACGCCGACGCGGTCGCCCACCTTGCGGGTGGTCACCTCGGAGCCGACCTCGGCCACGATGCCTGCGATCTCGTGCCCGGGAACGACGGGGTACGTGGTGCCGCCCCACTCGTTACGGGCGGTGTGGATGTCGGAGTGGCAGATGCCGGCGAACTTGACGTCGATGAGGATGTCGTTCGGTCCGACGGCGCGCCGCTCGATCGTCGCCTTCTCGAGCGGGGCGTCCGGAGCGGTGGCCTGGTAAGCGGTAGCTGAAGTCATATCTATATTGCTACCTACGCATCAGTGCGAGCGCAAGGCAGCTACCGCCTCGACCAGGCTATTCCTGCTCTAAACGAGTCGTTCGCAACAGTAACGTCAGCTGTTCTTGGCGATATTGATGCCGAGCCACCCAACGTACGCCACCAGACCGACCAGTCCGATCTTACGCGTCCCGGGGTATGCGATCGCCGCGCCGACGGCCAATTCGGTGGCTCCGTTGCGACTGATCCAGGTTCGAGTGTCCTTGGGGAACGGGAGCTTGGTGATTCCCTCGAACGCCTCCGGCACCACGAAGTGGGCGGCACCGGTCGCGGCCAACCCGATCCCGAATGCCTTGGGAACCACACCGTTCGACTTCGTGGACTTGCTCACTGACACGCTCCTGTGATCGAAGTGACTGCGTTCGCAGACCGACAATAGCGCTCCGATGACCGTCGCGGGGCAACCCGCCCGCCGCGGCGTCTACTTTGCGATCCGGCCGTTCTCGTAGCGGTAGAACCCGGCTCCGGCCTTCTTGCCCACGTGCCCCGATTCGACCATGTGCAGCAGTAGCGGGGGCGCCAGGAAGAGAGGTTCTCCGAACTCCGAATACATGGCGTCCGCAATGGCTTTGACCGTGTCGAGCCCCACGAGATCGGCGAGTGCGAGCGGCCCCATCGGGTGCGCCAGACCGAGCACCGTCGCCTTGTCCACGTCTTCCTTGGTGGCGAATCCGGATTCGACCATGCGAATCGCAGAGAGCAGATACGGCACGAGCAACGCGTTGACGACGAAGCCCGAGCGATCGGCCGAGCGCACGACCTGTTTGCCGAGAACGTCGCCTGCGAAGCGCTCGGCGCGGTCGGCCACGGCCGGTGCGGTCAGGTCGGTGGTGACGAGTTCGACGAGTGGCAGTACCGGGACCGGGTTGAAGAAGTGCAGACCGACGACGCGGCCGGGTGCCGTCGTCGCGGCTCCCAGGCTGACGATGGGAATGGAGGAGGTGTTCGAGGCGATGACGGCGTCGGGGTCGGTCACCACCGAGTCGAGCTCGGCGAAGATGTCGGCCTTGATCTTCTCGTCTTCGAGTACTGCTTCGACGACGAGTTGGCGATCGCCGAAGTCGGCGAGGTCGGAGGTGAATCGCAGCCTGGCCGCGGCATGCTCTCGCTCGCGTTCGGTGATCTTGCCGCTGCTCACTCCGCGATCGAGGGACCTCAGGATGCGGGTGCGTCCGGCGTTGGTCAGTTCGCGGGTCTGTTCGTGGACCAACACGTCGACATGGGCGCGGGCACACACCTCGGCTATTCCTGCCCCCATCTGCCCCGCTCCGACGATCCCCACCCTCTCGACCGTCACAGCAAACTCCTAGCGAATAATGTTGCAGCACAACAGCTTCAAGGTGAGATGAGGGTAACTCTTCCGGGGTACGCCCAAGACCTTCGTTGTACAAATCAGGCGGCCCGCAACGAAAGTTGCGGACCGCCCGACTAGTGCGCTGAAGGTTCGGGGTGGCGGCTCAGTGGAACTGGCCTTCTTCGGTGGAGCCCTTCAGTGCTGCCGTCGAGGTGTTGGGGTCGACGGTGGTGGCGATGCGGTCGAAGTAGCCGGCGCCGACCTCACGCTGGTGCTTGATGGCGGTGAAGCCGCGCTCTTCGGCAGCCTTGAACTCGCGCTCCTGCAGATCGACGAACGCGGTCATGCCTTCGCGGGCGTAGCCGTGTGCCAGGTCGAACATGCCGTAGTTGAGCGAGTGGAAGCCTGCGAGGGTGATGAACTGGAACTTGAAGCCCATGGCTCCGAGTTCCTTCTGGAACTTGGCGATGGTCGCGTCGTCCAGGTGCGCCTTCCAGTTGAACGAAGGCGAGCAGTTGTAGGCGAGCAGCTGGTCCGGGAATTCGCTGCGAACCGACTCGGAGAACTTCTTGGCGACCTCGAGATCCGGCACGCCGGTCTCCATCCAGATGAGGTCTGCGTACGGGGCGTAGGCCTTCGCACGGGCGATGCAGGGCTCGATGCCGTTCTTGACGCCGAAGAAACCTTCTGCGGTGCGGGTTCCGTCGAGGAACTCACGGTCACGCTCGTCGACGTCGGAGGTGATCAGCGTGGCTGCCTCGGCGTCGGTGCGGGCGATGATGACCGACGGGACGTCGGCGACGTCGGACGCGAGGCGTGCCGAGGTCAGGGTACGGATGTGCTGCTGGGTGGGGATCAGAACCTTGCCGCCGAGGTGGCCGCACTTCTTCTCCGATGCGAGCTGGTCCTCCCAGTGCACGCCTGCGGCGCCGGCCACGATCATGGCCTTCTGCAGCTCGTAGGCGTTCAGTGCGCCGCCGAAGCCGGCTTCGGCATCGGCGACGATCGGGGCGACCCAGTTCTTGACGGAGGTGTCGCCTTCGATCTTGGCGATCTCGTCGGCGCGCAGGAGCGCGTTGTTGATGCGACGGACGACCGAGGGGACCGAGTTGGCCGGGTAGAGGCTCTGGTCCGGGTAGGTGTGGCCCGAGAGGTTGGCATCGCCTGCGACCTGCCAGCCGGAGAGGTAGATCGCCTGGAGGCCGGCGCGAATCTGCTGCACGGCCTGGTTGCCGGTGAGGGCACCGAGCGAGTTGATGTAGTCCTCGTTGTTGACGAGGTCCCACAGGATCTCGCTGCCGCGGCGAGCGAGGGTCGCTTCTTCGACGACGGTGCCCTGGAGGTCGGAGACCTGCTGTGCGGTGAAGTTACGGGTGACGCCCTTCCAGCGGGGGTTGGTGTCCCAATCCTGCTGGATCTCGGCGATGGTCTTCGGGGTGCCGGTGGTCGACATCTTCAGCTCCAGTCTCTTCTGCTTCTCGGCCTGCCTCGAGACGAATCTTTACATCGTTGCCAGGCCCTTCTGGTGTACTCCAAAACAATGGCACAACCGAAAACATGCGTCTACCAGTTGTTAGTGCCAATCTTGGCTAGCTTTCCCGAGCACCTTGCTAATGTTGCAAAGTTTTGGTCGACGCAAACCTCTCGGATCGGACGCCATGGTTACTCGCCAGTAGCGATGAATCCCCAGTTGATGAACGCAATGAACAAAAACTCATACAGGACGCTTGTACGGTTTGGCGCAGCCGTCTGAATCGAGTCAGAAACCGTCGCCCTTGTGACCGACATCACAGTACTCCGATCTCAAAATGTGGACATGCACGGGGTGCTCCACTCGACGCCTTTGCCGCGGGAATCACGCCGCCGACGCCCCCGAGTGGAGCGCAACGTGCACTCATCCACAGACACGCACCTATCCACAGGGCATTCCATTCCCCCAGGTCGAGCTTCGGGGGACATCTGCACCATCCCCGACGCTGCACCCATGACACCCGACGCAGGCTCCACTCCCGGACCCACAGGTCATTCCGCAGGCTCCACTCCCAGACCGAAGGGTCATTCCGCAGGCCCCACTCCCGGCCCCGCCACCTTTCAGCAGCTCCTGGCCTCCGGACTCCACCCCAGCACCGTCTCGCGGCGCTTCACCCGTGTTCTGCCGACGGTCCACATGCGCGGGGAACCGTCGACGATGGATCGGTGTCGGGCCGTTTCGCTGTGGCGACCGGACGCCGTGCTCAGTCACCGGTCGGCCGCCTACCTACGGGGCTGGACGACCGAACCGACCATCCTCGACGCCACGGTCCCTCGCTCGGCGAGGTTGCGGCCACCGCCCTGGCTTCGGCTGCACCGTCGGACACTCGATTCCAGGCTCGTCGACGAGGTCGAAACCCTGCCGTGCACCACTCCCGCACAGACGATTCTCGATTGCTTGGCAATACTCCCCCGCGCCGAGGCCGAGTTGCTGATCGACGAACGCCTGAAGTTCGGACTCGACCCCGCGTCGTTGCTCCGCCTGCTCGAACGATTCCCGGGTCGACGCGGCAACGCAGAGTTGGCTCGCCAAGTTCGGCTGGCAGTGACCAGGTTCGCCTCGGAACCGGAGCGGGCACTGGGACGCGCGCTGCACCGGATCGGGCTGTACCTGGAGATGAATGCGGCAGTCGGTCCGTACATCTGCGACCTCGTCGACCGTCGCAGCCGAACGATCATCGAAGTGGACGGACACGAATTCCACAGTGCAGCTGGGGTATTCAGCAAGGATCGGCGCAGGCAGAACGCGCTGGTGCTCGATCGCTGGCTGGTGCTGCGCTACTCGGCATTCGACGTACTGGCCGCACCGGACTCATCGCCGGCGAGATTGCGTCGGTGATCCGACGACGTCGGGAATCGAGGCGATGACTGCACACGGTGCTCCACTCCCGGAGCTGTGCACGACATTCATCGCGCACGCCCTCGGGAGTGGAGCACCGGTTGCACCAGGCCATGAATGCACAGAATGCTCCACTCCCGGAGCCGTGCACGACATTCATCGCGCACGCCCTCGGGAGTGGAGCACCGGTTGCAGAGAAAGCTCAGATACGGACGCCGCTGCGCTCGTCACTGGACGCAACCACTCGCGACGTGGTCGGTGTCCGACGCGAGGCGAGCACCCCGAGCGCACCCATCGCGGCGATCACGAGTCCGCCGATGATGGCGAACAGGTCCGCAGCCAGCAATCCGGACGGGAACACCATCAGCGCCGGCGAGACCGCGAGCAGCAGGCCTAGGCCGACATGGGTCCAGTGACTTTGCCTCGACGACGATCCGATGGCCCACAGCGCGGTCGATGCAGCGAGAATGCCGAGCACCAGGATGGCACCGGTGACTTCCTGGTCGCCCTGGACGGGAAGCCAGACGGTGGATGCGACGAGTACGGCTCCGGTGACGAATACGACGACGTCCCTGAAAACTTCCGATGTGCGTTGACGGTTGGACATGACCGCTCCTCGTGATGCGTGGTGAATAGCTCGTATACCGGTATACGCCTTTACTTCGGCTAATGTTCCCGATGAACACCGAATTGTGACTCAGCAGCCGATTGCCAATGCTGTTAAGGCAATTCTTCGCAGGCGTAGCCTGGCGATATGTCCAAAACCTTCGTCGGCGTACGGCTTCGGCAGCTTCGCAGCGAACGCAGCATGAGTCAGGTGTCGCTGGCGCAGAAGCTGGGAATCTCGGCCAGCTATCTCAACCAGATCGAGCACGACGTGCGTCCACTGACGGTGCCGGTGCTGCTGCGGATCTCCGAGGTGTTCGGCGTCGACACGTCGTTCTTCTCCTCCGAGGACGACACCAGACTGGTTGCCGAACTCCGTGAGGTCGCGCTCGATCAGGACATGGGGATCGACGCCGACGCGCACGAGATCGCGCAGATGGTCAGCTCGCACCCGCAGCTGGCACGAGCGATGGTCAACATGCACCGCCGATACCGCAATACGACGGCTCAGCTGTTGGCCGCTACCGAGGAGCGTTTCTCCGACGGCAGTGGCAGCGGCTCCATCAGCAAGCCGCACGAGGAAGTGCGCGACTACTTCTATCAGCGGCAGAACTATCTGCACGAACTGGACACTGCAGCAGAGGCTCTGACCTCGAGGATCCGGTTCCATCGCGCCGATATCGGCGGCGAGATCGCCAAGCGGCTGCGGACGGTCCACGACGTGCAGATCGTCAATCGGATCGACCTCGGCGAGAACGTACTGCACCGATTCGATCCCCAGACGCGAGTACTGGAGATTTCACCGCATCTCTCCGGCGGGCAGAAGGTGTTCAAGTACGCCGCCGAACTCGCCTATCTCGAATGCGGGGACCTGCTGCAGAAGATGGCCGACGAAGGCAATTTCACCAGTGAGTCGTCGAAGAAGTTGGCGGTGCTCGGCTTCGCGAACTACTTCGCGGCCGCGACCGTGTTGCCGTACCACCAGTTCCATGACGTGGCCGAGGATTTCCGGTACGACATCGAGCGGCTCTCGGCCTTCTTCTCGGTCAGCTACGAGACCATCTGCCATCGACTCTCCACCTTGCAGAGACCCGAGTTGCGGGGTGTGCCGTTCTCGTTCGTGCGCGTCGACCGTGCCGGGAACATGTCGAAGCGTCAGTCCGCCACAGGTTTTCACTTCTCGTCCAGCGGCGGCACGTGCCCGCTGTGGAATGTGTACGAGACGTTCGCGTATCCGGGCAAGATCATGACGCAGATCGCCGAGATGCCCGACGGCCGCAGCTATCTGTGGATCGCGCGCACCGTGGAGAGGCGAGCGGCGCGATACGGTCAGCCCGGAAAGACCTTCGCCATCGGCCTCGGTTGCGAACTGCGCCACGCCGGACGGCTGGTGTACGCGGACGGTCTGGACGTGCAGGGTTCGGCAGCGGCGACGCCGATCGGAGCGGGCTGCCGGGTGTGCGAGCGCTCGAACTGCCCGCAACGCGCATTCCCGCCATTGGGTAAGGACCTCGACATCGACGAGCACCGAAGTTCAGTGTCCCCCTACCTCGTTCGCTGAGAAGAAAGGAAGACTGCAATGACACGAATCGGCGTCGTACTCAGACCCGAACTTGCGCCGGAGGATCTCGTCGAGGCGGCACGTGCAGCCGACCGGGCAGGCGTCGACGAAGCGTGGTTGTGGGAAGACTGCTTCTACTCCGGCGGACTGTCCACCGCTGCACTGGTTCTCGCGAACACCGAACGCCTGAACGTCGGCATCGGGGTGCTACCCACTCCGATGCGGAACGTGGCAGCCACCGCCATGGAGATCGCTACCGTCGCCCGAGTCCATCCGGGGCGGCTGCGCGTCGGGCTCGGACACGGTGTGCAGTCGTGGATGGGCCAGATCGGGGCGCGCGTGCAGTCGCCGCTGACGTTGCTGAGCGAGCAGATGTCAGCGCTCACCGCACTGTTGGCGGGCGAGAGCGTCACCGTGCAGGGTCGGTACGTCTCACCCGACAACGTGCAGCTCAATTGGCCTCCGCTGCAACCGCCGCCGCTGCTCGTCGGTGCGACGGGGCCGAAGACTCTCGCCCTGAGCGGCCGCACAGCCGTGGGAACGATCCTCACCAGCGAGACGACACCGGAACAGGTGCGAACGGCCATCGAGCACATCGGCGGTGGGCCCGATCACGACGTGGTGGTCTACGTTGCCGCGGGCTCCGATGCCGCGGCCAGCAACCTGCAACGCTGGATCGATGCCGGTGCCACCACCGTCGTACTGGAACCCTCTGCAGCAGAACCGGATCCGACCACACTGTTCGCACACGCGGCATCGTTGACACAGCAGTTCGGTGTGCCGGAGCCGCACTCGCGGTGAGCACACCTAGTGCTCTCGCAAGTACCTCCCCGCGTCCGCGAACGCACGTGCTCGACGCGTCAGCGTGGGTGGCGCAGGCGGCTCACCTCGCCACAGGCGGTAGAGGGTGCTCATGCTCAGGATGAGTCGTTCGGGTGAGTCCCAGTGCGCATACTGCCCGAATTCGCTTGATTTCAGCAGGTTCTGGGCGGCTTCGGTGGGCGCGAGTCCGGCGTCGAAGCAGCTGTGCCCGGCCTCGGACACCCAGGTCCAGTAGTTGCGGAGGGCGCGAATCTCGGCGGTGCCGCACAGGGGTCCGTGGCCCGGGACGTAGACGGCGGCATCGAGCTCGAGGAGGTGGTCGAGGGCGTCGATCCAGTTCTGCAGCGGACCGTGCCAGAGCACCGGGGTGGCGTCGATGAACAGCAGGTCGCCGGCGAACACCACTCCGACGTCGGGTACGTGTGCGATGAGGTCGCCTTCGGTGTGCGCCGGGCCCAGGTATCGCAGGTGTACGGATCGTCCTGCCACGTCGATGGTCTCGGTGGTCTCGAAGGTGTGGTCCGGCAGCCGCGGCAGAACGCTGGGGAAGGTGGCGTCACCGCGGACCCGATTCATGTAGGAGCCCATTGCACCGACCGGTCCCGGTACCCAGCCGATCTTCGCACCGAGGGAGGCGAACGCGTGCACACCTTTCGGAGGTGTTTCCTCCTTCATGGCGTGCAGTGAAGCGGCACTGGTGGTGATGCGAGCCGAGGTGGGGACGGTGTCGTTTCCCCACCAGTGATCACCGTCGGAGTGGGTGTTGAGCACTTCGGTGATCGGCGCGTCGGCCACCAGCTCGGCGGTGTCGGCAACGACGCGTTCTGCCCAGTTCACGTCCCACACCGTGTCGATCAGCATCGACGCAGAACCCGGTCCCACGATGAGGCCGGTGTTCGTCTGGCCCCAGCTTCCGGGCGGCCGCATGAATGCCCAGGTGTCGTCGGCGATCTGTCGGTACCCCACCTCTGTGTCTGCCACCGCCACAGGCTAGCCGGTGAGCAGCTCGCTCAGGTGTGAGTCCCACCGTCGGTCCGGGAAGCACCGATTCAACAGCTCGATCAAGATGGGCACGGCAGTGGATGCACCGGGAGACGCGCCGAGCACGGCGGCGATCGTACCGTCCTTCGAGGCAACCACTTCGGTGCCGAATTGCAGTGCACCGTCCTTCACGATCTGGGCGCGCTGCCCGGCGTCGGCGATGGACCAGTCCGCCGAATCGGCGCGCGGCAGAAACTCACGGAGCGCAGCGATCTTCCTGGTCCGCGTCGCGGTCAACTCGGAGAGCAGCAACCCGATCAACGGAGTGTTGCTGCGGGCCATCGACAGCAGCGAGCCGATGTTGTCCGCGTTGACCGAGCGCGGAAGGTCCATCAGGGATCCGTGTTTCAGAAACTTCGGGTTCGCCCCGGCATACGGTCCGAACAAAACCGATCGCTTCCCGTCGACGATTCGAGTGTCCAGGTGCGGCACCGACATCGGCGGAGCTCCGATGGGCGGAGTGCCGTACACCTTGGCGTCGTGCCTATCGACCAGCTCGGGTCGATCACAGCGCAGGAACTGTCCGCTGATCGGCAGCAGTCCGTAGCCTCGCGCCTCGGGAATTCCGGCTCGGCGCAGCAGCTTCAGAGCCCAGCCACCGGCTCCGACGAACACGAAGCGAGCACGCTCCACCGGCCGACCGCCGCGCACGTCGAGTCGCCAGGATCCATCTGTGTCCTGCGTCAATCCTCGCACTTCACGGCCGGTCTCGACGCTCGCGCCCGCGGCAGACATGGCATCGAACAGCTGCCGCGCCGCTGAGCCGAAGTCGACGTCGGTACCCGTGGCATCTCGGGTCGCCGCCCACGTCCCCGTCCTGCCCTCTGCCACCAGCGGTGCCCATTGCCGAAGCACCGCAGCGTCTTCGGTGTACTCCATTGCGTCGAACAGAGGATGCGCACGCAACGCCCTGTGCCGTGCGCGCAGGAACTCGACGTTCTCGGCACCCCGTACGAGCGTCATGTGCGGCACAGGATGCACGAAGTCCGCCTGGGGCAGCGTCGACCAGAAACGCCGGGTGGTCGCGAACTGCTCGGCGATCCCCACGGCTCGATCGATGTCGACCGACCCGTCGGATCGCAGTGTCGTGTAGTTGGTCTCGCACAGACCGGCATGACCGGTTCCGGCGTTGTTCCATCCGTCGGATGCTTCCGCTGCCACCCGAGGCAATCGCTCGAGTACCCGGATCGACCAAGTCGGTTCCAGTCTTTGCAACAGCGTTCCCAAAGTCGCGCTCATGATTCCGCCGCCGACGAGGATGACGTCGTCCACCTGCAGCCCCTTTCTCGTACTAAGTACAAGTCACGCTAGCACCGACTCGTACAGCTGTATAGTTCTGCCGATGTCCCGCCTGACCAGGATTGCCGTCGTCGACGCCGCGCTGGACGTCGCGTACCGCCGCGGATTGGACTCGCTCACCATCCGCAAGATCGCCACCGAACTGGGCGTGTCCCCCATGGCGATCTACTGGCACGTCGAGAACAAGGACGAGCTACTGGACGCCATGGGCGACCGCGTCTGCCAGGACATCGAGATCACCGCGGATCCCACCGCTGCGTGGTGGGACCAACTGCGCACCGTGCACGAGGACTTCATGCGCGCCCTACGCGCACACCCGGGAGCCGCGACCATCGTGGTACCCCGAATGCTGTTCTCTCCCAATAGCAGAGCGGCGATGGAACTGAGCCTGAAACTCCTGCGGGAGGCCGGTTTCTCCGTTCCCGACGCCACCCAGCTCGCTCGCCAGGGTGTTCGGGTCGCCATTTCTCTGATCACGGAACCGTTGTTCACCGGCGTCGATGTCGAGCCGGAGCGTCGGGCACACGTCGAGCACGAGGTGGCGTCGACGATGGAATCACTCGATCCCGACGAGTTCCCGAACATACTCGCTGCCGCCCCGCATCTGGGCGATGCCACGGCTAGAGCGGCGTTCGAGAAACTCGGTCTCGATACCTTCATCGCGGGCGTCAGAGCTCTGGCGCGAGAGACCGACATCTCGTCCTGATTCGAAGGGAAGTATTGGACATCTTGTCGGGTGGCGAAGTCTCGTCCGTAGGTGCAGGCTTTGCAGAACCGAAACAGTCGACGCTAGGGGTTTCAGTGATGACGGTGCCTGTCCTGCAGAACTACATCGACGGGGCGTTCGTGACGCCCTCGGGCACCGAGATGCTCGATGTGGTGAATCCGGTGGACGAGTCGGTTGTCGCCCACTCCCCCGTGTCCGACGCCGCCGATGTGGAGGCCGCGATGTCGGCCGCTGCCAGCGCGTTCGAGACCTGGGGCAAGACCACGCCGGGAGAACGGCAGAAGGTGCTGCTGAAGCTCGCCGACGCCATCGAAGCGCACAGCGACGAGATCGTCGAAGCGCAGAGCCGCAACACCGGCCAGCCCAAGGCCACCATCGCCGCCGAGGAAGTCACCGTCGGTGCCGATCAGATTCGATTCTTCGCCGGCGCGGCCCGGATGCTCGAGGGCAAGTCGGCGGGCGAGTACATGGACGGCTTCACCTCCTATGTTCGACGCGAACCGATCGGTGTCGTCGGCCAGGTGACGCCGTGGAACTACCCGTTCATGATGGCGATCTGGAAGATCGGTCCCGCGCTGGCCGCCGGAAACACCATCGTGCTCAAGCCAAGTGACACCACTCCCGAGAGCACGTTGGTGCTGGCGAAGCTGTCCAAGGGCATCGTTCCGGACGGAGTGTTCAACGTCGTTCTCGGCAACGGCGGCACCGGAGCTGCGATCGTCGAACACAAGACTCCCGGCCTGGTGTCGATCACCGGATCTGTCCGCGCCGGCATCGCGGTGGCCGTGGCCGCCGCCAAGCAGCTCAAGCGCGCGCACCTCGAATTGGGCGGCAAGGCACCGGCAATCGTGTTCGACGATGTCGACATCAGCAAGGCCGCGGACGGAATTGCCGAGGCTGCGTTCTTCAACGCCGGCCAGGATTGCACCGCCGTCACCCGCGTCCTGGTGCACGAGTCGGTACACGATGCCCTCGTCGATGCCCTTGTCGCCAAGGCGAAGACGCTGAAGGTCGGCCTGCCCGACGACCCCGATACCTTCCTCGGCCCACTGAACAACGTCAACCACTTCGGTCAGGTGAGCGCCAAGGTCGACGGCATCGGCGCTCATGCCACCGTCGTCACCGGCGGTAAGCGCATCGGCGACAAGGGTTTCTTCTTCGAGCCCACCATCATCACCGGCGTGCAGCAGTCCGATCCCATCGTGCAGGAGGAGACCTTCGGCCCGGTGCTCACGGTGCAGAAGTTCACCGACGAGGCGGAGGCCATCGCGCTCGCCAACGACGTCGATTTCGGGCTCGCATCGAGCGTCTGGACCTCCGATCACGGACGCACACTGCGCATCTCGGCGGCCCTGGACTTCGGTGCCGTCTGGGTCAACTGCCACATTCCGCTGGTGGCGGAGATGCCGCACGGTGGATTCAAGTACTCCGGCTACGGCAAGGACCTCTCGGCGTACGGCGTCGAGGACTACACCCGCATCAAGCACGTCATGAGCTCGACGGAGACACTTCGATGACTTTTCATCCCCTCGATCCCCTGTCCAGCGACGAATTCGCCACCGTAGCCGAGGTTCTCGGCCGCGATCACGGCGTGGGCGACGGCTGGCGCTACGCCTCGATCGAGATGATCGAGCCCGCGAAGTCCGAGATCACCGCGTTCGACGCGTCCGGGACCGTGCCTGCGCGTCGAGCAGTCTCGGTGGTGTTGAACCGCGCCGAGAACACGACCTTCAAGGCCGTCGTGTCGCTGGACGATCGCACCACCGAATCGTGGACGCACATCCCGGATGTACAGCCCAACTTCACCGTCGACGAGTGGGAGGAGGCCGACGCGGCTCTCCGCGCCCACCCCGATGTGATTGCCGCCCTTGCCGATCGCGGTATCACCGATCTGGATCTGGTGTTCATGGACACCTGGACCTACGGCGAGGCGGTGACGCCCGAGAAGTACAAGGGTCGACGCCTCGGCTGGTCCGACACGTGGGTCAAAGCTGCCGAGGGTGCCAATCCCTACGCCGGACCGGTGGGCGGATTTCACTGCGTGATCGACGTAAACACGATGGAGCTGCTCGAGATCGAGGACACGTATCGCGTCGAGCGTCCGGAGATCATGGGCGAGTACGTCCCTCGCCATATCCCGGAGCGAATCAGGAACGCGAGTACACGCCCGCCCTTGAAGCGCCTCGAGATCACTCAGTCCGACGGGCCCTCGTTCGAGCTCGACGGCAACAAGTTGACGTGGCAGAACTGGTCGCTGCGAGTCGGCTTCAACTACCGCGAGGGCATGACGCTGCACGCCGTCAGCTACAACGACAACGGGAACGTGCGGTCCGTCGCCAATCGAATGTCGTTCGCGGAGATGGTGGTTCCCTATCGCGATCACACCGAGGATCATTATCGACGCACCGCGTTCGACATCGGCGAGTGGGGTCTCGGTTTCATGACCACCTCGCTCGAGCTGGGCTGCGACTGCCTCGGTGAGATCCGCTATCTCGACGCGGTGCTGCACAACAGCAAGGGTGAGCCGTACACGATCACCAACGCGATCTGCATCCACGAGGAAGACAACGCCGTGCTGTGGAAGCACGTCGATCACGACGCCGGAGCCGAGGTGCGGCGGATGCGTCGCCTCACGGTCAGCTTCCATGCCACCGTGGCGAATTACGAGTACCTCGTCTACTGGCGGTTCTATCAGGACGGCAACATCGAGTGCGAGGTTCGTGCGACGGGCATCATGGTCGTCACGCACTTTGCCGAAGGCGGGAATGACGCCAGCGACGAGGGCGGCATGCACCCGTCGGGAACGCTGGTCGACAACCGGACCTACGCGCCCTACCACCAGCACTTCCTGGTCGCCCGACTCGATCTGGACATCGACGGCACCGAGAACACCGTCTATGCCAGTGAGACGCAACGCGTTCCGATGGGTCCGGACAATCCTTACGGTCTCGCGCTGACTCAGGTCAACACTCCCCTGACCACCGAGTCCGAGGGCAAGCAGGATTACGACTGGAACACCCAGAAGGCGTGGAAGGTCGTCAACGACAACGTCACCAACGGCCTCGGCACCCGGCCCGCCTACAAGTTGGTTCCGGGAGCGGCGATCCCGTCGATGTTCGATCCCGCGTCGCCGATCTTCCAGCGTGCCCAGGTGATAGGTCACACCGTCTGGGTCACACCCAATTCGCCCGACGAGCGTTGGCCCAGCGGCGAGTTCGTCAACCAGAGCGGCGTAGACCACGGGCTCCCGGAGTGGACCGAGAAGGATCGCAGCATCGAGAACACCGATGTCGTCGTCTGGTACACCTTCGGCATCCACCACATCACTCGGCCGGAGGACTGGCCGGTGATGCCCGCGGACACGGTCTCGTTCTGGCTCAAGCCGTTCGGGTTCTTCGATCGCAATCCCTCGCTCGACGTCGCACCGTCGGAACCGAAGTCGTGCCACACCGATCCCGGTAGCACCTGCCATTAGCTCGCCCAACCTCAGGGAAGGTCCGCCCATGCGTCTGATCGTGGGTTACCAAGCAACACCGAGTGGCGCTGACGGAATCGCCCTGGGGGCAACGCTGGCGCGTTCGCTGCAGGCGTCGCTTGACATCTGTTTGGTGCTGCCGCAGGAGCGTCCGGTGCCGTCCAAAGCGCCGGTCGAGGCCGGATACGACGACATCCTGATCGATCGGGCCACCGGCTGGCTCGACGAGGCACTCACCCTCGTACCCGAGGACGTGGAGGCACGCGCACACCTGTTGTTCGACGAGTCCTTCGCTCAGGGCCTGCTCGACGCCGTCCGTGAGTTCGACGCGTACATGATCGTGGTCGGTGCGGCCGGCGACGGTCTGCTCGGACGCCATTCGATCGGCACCGTCACCAGCGATCTGCTGCACGTGGCTCATGTGCCGCTCGCGCTGGCTCCGCGGGGGTATCGACATTCTCCGCCGCAACGCATTCGAGAGATCACCTGCGCCATCGGAAATCGTCCAGGGGCAGCGGAGCTCATCGAGGCAGCCACCGACCTGTCCGTCACCGCAGAGTTGCCGCTGCGCCTGCTCTCCCTCGTGTCCGCCGAAGAGCAATCGGCACGGGGACAGAGTGGTCTCGCCAAGGCCGAGGAAGTGCTGCGCACCGTGCAGGCGGAAATGCCCGCGGGATCGGACGTGCAGCTGAGGGTGGCGGAGGGCTCCGGCATCGAGAAGGCCGCCTCCTCGCTCGACTGGCACGGCGGCGACGTGTTGATGGTGGGGTCGTCGCGACTGGCCCAACCTCACCGCCTGTTCCTGGGATCTGTTGCCGCCAAGATGCTTCGGGTCGTTCCCGTTCCGATGATCGTTGTTCCGAGAGAGGCCGGCGATGAATGAGCACAAGGTAGTGGACGTCGAGTCCAAGGGCCTGTCGGCCGGCCAGCTCGGGTTGCTCGCGAGTGTGGTCCTGGGCATCTCGACCATCGCACCCGCATACGCGCTCACCGCCTCACTCGGGCCGACGGTCACCGAGGTGGGGGTGCACCTGCCCGCGATCTTCATCGTCGGCTTCATCCCGATGTTGTTGGTGGCGTTGGGCTATCGAGAACTCAACGCGGCCGAGCCCGACAGCGGCACGTCGTTCACGTGGGCGTCGAAGGCCTTCGGCCCGTACGTCGGCTGGATGGGCGGATGGGGCCTGATCGCGGCAACCATCATCGTGCTCTCGAACCTGGCCGGAGTGGCCGTCGACTTCTTCTATCTCTTTCTCGCCCAGGTCACCAGCAACGACTCGCTGGCCGACCTGACCGGCAACAAGCTCGTCAACATCGTCACGTGCCTGGTGTTCATGGCGCTGGCAGCCTGGCTCTGCTATCGCGGCATGCAGGAGACCAAGCGTGTCCAGTACACGATGCTCGGCTTCCAGCTGTTGGTCATGGCGTGGTTCATCGTGGCCGCGTTCGTCAAGGTCGGTGCAGGCGACGGGGCCGAGGACATCTCGTTCAGCCTGGACTGGTTCGACCCGTTCGGCATCCCGAGCTTCCCCGCGTTCACTGCCGGCCTGTCACTGTCGATCTTCATGTACTGGGGTTGGGACGTCTGCCTGACCGTCAACGAGGAAACCTCCGGTAGCGCAAAGATTCCCGGACGCGCTGCGCTGGTCACGGTGTTCTTCATCATCGTGCTGTACTTGCTCACCGCAGTGGCCACCTTGCTCTTCGCCGGCACCGGTGACACCGGAAACGGACTGCAGAATCCCGACACCACCGACAACGTGTTCGCCGCCCTCGCCGGGCCGGTGATGGGTCCGTTCGCGATCCTGCTGTCACTGGCCGTGTTGAGCAGCTCCGCCAGCTCGCTGCAGGCCACGTTCATCTCGCCGGCCCGCACGTTGCTGGCGATGGGCCACTACCAGGCCCTACCGAAGCGGTTCGCCTCCATCACACCGAGATTCAGCACCCCGGGCTTCGCGACGCTGGTGGCAGGTGGAGCGTCCGCAGGCTTCTACGCCGTGATGCGGGTGGTGAGCGACAACGTTCTCACCGACACCATCGCCGCGCTCGGCCTGATGATCTGCTTCTACTACGGCATCACCGCGTTCGCCTGCGTCTGGTACTTCCGTGAAGAGTTGTTCACCAGCACCCGCAACGTGTTCTTCAAGTTCCTCGCTCCGCTGCTCGGTGGCGTCGGCATGGCCGTGGTGTTCGTGCAGACCTCGGTCGACGCTTGGGACCCCGAATTCGGCAGTGGCTCATCACTGTTCGGCATCGGCATGGTGTTCCTCATCGGGGTCGGCATCATCGTTCTCGGAATGGTCGTCATGGCAGTGGTTGCACTGCGCAAGCCGGAATTCTTCAAGGGCAACATTCTCCGCCGTGATACTCCGTCGCTGATCGTCGAAGACTGACCGCCCCTCGGCCCTCGTCAGGGTCGGGGGTGCTCGATGCCGCGCTCCTGCAGCCCCTGCACGATCAGCTCGGTGACGCGCACCCAGGCGGGCCGATCGGCCCACTGCGCCTCGAGCAGCGAGTTGGCCGCCGGGTCGTCGAGACCGCGCTCGAACGACCACTCGAGGGCGTCACTGTCCCAGGCGTTCACCATCCACTCGACCGTGTCGTCCGCGAGCTGCTGGATCCGTGGGTCCTCGGGTTCGAGCTCGGCTGCTCGAAAGGAGCGCACCATGAGTGCCAGATAGCCCGGGTCCCTGAGCATGGTGCCGCCTACCGATTCCAGCCATGGATCGAGCCTGGGCCGGTAGACGGCATACGTCAGCACCCAGGCATCGCGATAGTGATCGACAACGTCGGGGTCGATACCCGCTTTGCGCAGGTGCGTGATCAGGCCGACGATCACATCTGGAAAGACAAGCGCGTCGCCGGCACGCAACAGCCGGAGCCTGTCGCGATCCTTCTCCAGACGTTCGATCCTGTTGCTCAGGTCGGCGTCGATCTCGGCCAAGGCGAGGTCGAGTGATTCCTGCGAGGCGTCGAGTAGCTCGTGAACGCGCGCCAGTGGCACACCGGCGGAGGCAAGAGCAACGACGCGTGACAGCCTCAGAACGGCCTCCCCGTCGTAGAGGCGGTAGCCCGATGTATTGCGCTGCGGCTCGTCCAACAGACCCTGCTGGTGATAGAACCGCACGGTTCGGGTTGTCACTCCCACGTAGGAAGCCAGCTCACCGATGCGCAGCAAGGCAACCATTCTGGCCGATCAATCGTCCACCCGGGCAGACTGCGGCAGCGGTTCGGTCAGCTCACGTGCACCCGGACTCAGAATCGCATAGGCGGCGACAGCGGTCCATCCGACGCCCATGACGACAGCCCCGAGACCGAGATCTCCGCCGACGAGCACCACCGACATCAGCCCCAACCCCATCGGACCCGCCACGAGCCCGCCCATGTTCAGCCAGCCGAGGACGCGCCCCCGAACGTCTGCGGGGACACGCTCGGCGACGTAGACGTTCCAGATCGGACCGAACAGCCCGGATCCGAGACCCATGACCAGCATCCCCGCTGCGACGATCCAGAACCCTTGCAACTGTGCGAACAGCCAGATGCCGGCCGTCATCGCCGCCATTCCCGTCACGAAGGTGGCCCGTCGCGATCGGGCGGCCAACACAGCGAACAGTGCCGACCCCGCCAGCGCACCGATCGCGAACGCGGACATCGCCAGGCCCAGCTGCCCGGGTTCGCCGATCTCGTTGAAGTGGCCGGGCAGCAGCAGGCTGATCATCGGCGGGGTGACCAGGCTCGCAAGGAACGCGAAGATCAGCATCGCCCGCAGTGCGGGCGTGGCACGGATCAGGTCGAGGGCACTCCCGGAGCCCGTGGCGGCAGTCGGGAATGCCTGCCCCATGACCGGAACCAACGTGGTCAGCACCGCTGCGGCCGCCGACGAGGCGGCCGTGACGGCAACGACGTCGATCGGATCCAGCACGCTCAACAGCAGGCCCGCCAGAGCCGGTCCGGCCAGGAACGCCAGCGAGAACCCGGTCTGAAAGAACCCGGCCACCGCGGTGACCGACGTTCCCGAGATCGACGCGACGTCGGCGAGCATCGCTTGACGAGCCGTCATCCCCGGAACATCGAAGACCGCGCCTGCAACACCCAGCACCACGAACCACGGCACCGACAACCCCACCGTCGAACTCACCACGATCAAGCCGAGTACCGCAGTCGCGCTGCCGAGATCGGAGACTACGGCCACGTTGCGTGCCCGAATCGGTCGATCAGCCGACCACCGGCGAACGTTGCCGGTACCGCAGCGATGCCCGCTGCCGCAGCGATCAGACCTGCCGACGACAGGCTTCCGGTCGTGGCCAGCACCAACCAGGGCAGGACGATCGTGATCGCCGAGTTGCCGAAAAGCGACAACGAAGCGCCACCGATGTACAGAGGAACGGCAAAACGGATTCGACTCATGCTTCGATGATCGACATTGACGTTGCGTCAAGGTCAAGCTCAGCCCGCCGGACGGGAACCTCCGAAAACTTGGCGAGAGTGTCTCGAACTACCGGAGTACACTCGCCTTACCTGAAGTAAGGAGTTCCTGTGTCATCTGCCACCGTCACCAGCAAGGGTCAGATCACCATCCCTGTCGAGGTGCGCAACAAGCTCGGCCTGCGCCCCGGTTCTCGGCTTGCATTCGTACCCACCGCCTCGGGGTCGTACGAGATACATGCACAGGCGGCGTCGATCCGAGATCTCAAGGGCGTTGTAGCACCTCCCCTGGAACCGGTCACTCTCGATGACATGGACGAGGCGGTTGCCTCCGGAGCCGCGGAACACTGGTCGTGATCGGACTCGATACCAACGTCGTCGTTCGCTATCTCGTCCAGGACGAGCCGGAGCAATCAGCCCAGGCCGGGTCGGTGATCGATGCGCTCACAGAGAAGGACCGGGGGTTCCTCAGCCTCGTTACCGTTGTCGAGCTGTACTGGGTACTACGCAGGGCGTACAAGCTCGGTGCCGACGCATGCGCAAATTTGGTCGACGGACTCCTCGACGCGCGGGAGCTCGAGATAGACCAGGAGTCGATAGTCAGGACAGCCCTCGCTGCGAGCCGCGACGGACTCGACTTCGCCGATGCCGTGATAGCAGAACTCGGCCACGCTGCCGGCTGTCACCACACGGTGACGTTCGACCGGAAGGCATCGCAGTCGGCGCATATGCAACTGCTCAGCACCGACTGAGCCGGACCGCGGCCGGGTTCTCGCTCGTATCCGTCGAACACAATGTTTCGGCCGGCAGATCAGCCTTCTAGCATCTCCGAGGATTTGGGATCGAATCCGGCCAATAGCGCTCGGAGTCCGTATTCGAAGGCATCCTCGGATCGCTCGCGCAGATCTCCCGCGGTGTCCAGTGCAGCTCTCAGTTCCGGTTCCACGTCGCGACTGCTGAGCCACGGCGCCTCGGGAGCTGCCAGATCCAACGCCGAACCCAACACGTAACTGTCGAGCACGGTGATGATGCGGAGCACGTCGGCCGGCACGAAACCTGCGTCTGTCAGCACCCGCGCCAGCGTGTTGTACATCCCGAACGCAGCGCTGCTGTTCACGGCCTGAGCCGTCAGCAGTGGAATCAGCCGCGGGTAGCGTCCGTAGCTGTTTCGGTAGCCGCGTGCGATCCAGGCGAGCGCCTCACGCCACGGCACACCTACCTCCGGCATCGCCACCTCGGACATAGCCCGGCCCCGCAGCAACTCGATGATCTCGTCACGTCCGGACACGTGGTTGTAGAGCGAGGACGGACTGACCTTCAGCTTCTTGGCCAGCTGAGGCATGGTGAATCCACCGGACTCTTCGACGAGAGTCAGGGCCGCCGTCGTGATGCGATCGAGGTCGAGAAGGGGTGCCGACGGTCGTCCCACAGCATTTCTCCCGTATCTGTTGCGTTCGAGGCAGACATCCACGATACTTAACGAATCACATTCGTTTTAACAGGAGATCAGCATGCTGACACTCACCAATCTCTCGGCCCCCGAGGCCCTGACTCGCACCACCCCGACCGATCGCGCGCCGCTCCGCGTCGGACTGGTGCAGCATCGCTGGAACCCAGATGCCGCAGCGTTGAAGGCCGAACTGCTCGACGCCATCGCCGCTGCCGCGGACCTCGGGGCGAAGGTCGTCTTCCTGCCCGAGATCACCCTGTTGCGCTACCCCGCCGACACCCGCGCCGGAGCCAACCCGGGCAGTGAAGCCGAGGATCTGCTGACCGGGCCAACGTTCACTCTCGCTGCCGAGGCCGCAGCCGCGAACGGCATCGTCGTCCACGCTTCGCTGTACGAGAAGTCGGAAGCCGCAGACGGATTGGGGTTCAACAGCGCCATCATGGTCTCGCCGACGGGAGAACTGCTGGCGAGAACCCGCAAGCTGCACATCCCCATCTCGGCCGGCTATTACGAGGACACCTACTTCCGGGCCGGTCCGGCCGAGGACCCGTATCCCGTGTACTCCCCCACGGAACTCGGCGGGGCGAGAGTGGGCCTACCCACGTGCTGGGACGAGTGGTTCCCCGAGGTCGCGCGCAGTTACGCGCTCGGCGGCGCAGAGATTCTCGCGTATCCGACGGCCATCGGGTCCGAGCCGTCGTTCCCGGCCTTCGACACCCAACCGCTGTGGCAACACGTCATCGTCGGCCACGGCATCTCGAACGGCCTGTTCATGGTGGTACCCAACCGCTGCGGAAACGAAGGCGAGATCACCTTCTACGGTTCGTCGTTCATCTCCGATCCGTTCGGCCGCGTCCTGGTTCAGGCACCCCGCGACGAATCGGCCGTCCTCGTCGCGGATCTCGACCTCGATCAGCGTCGAGAATGGTTGGAGCTCTTTCCGTTCCTACTGACACGCAGACCCGACACGTACGGCCGCCTCACCGAGCCGGTGAACACCGACGCCCCGTACGGTGACGGACATCCCGCGACTCCGGTGATCAAATGACAACCAATGCAACGACATTCACGATGCCGTCCGAGACCGCTCCGCACGACAAGGTATGGATGGCGTTCCCGTGCGAGGGCTACTCCCTCGGAGACGACCCGGCGGCCAAGCACGAGGCCCGCTCCACGTGGGCGGCCGTCGCACACGCTGTTGCCGCATTCGAGCCGGTGACCGTCGTCGTCGATCCGGCCGAACGCGCCGTCGCGTCGACATACCTCTCGCGCGACATCGACATCGTCGAAGCACCGTTGAACGACGCCTGGATGCGCGACATCGGTCCGACATTCGTTCACGCACAGGACGGTTCGGTCACCGCGGTCGACTGGGTCTTCAACGGCTGGGGTGCGCAGGACTGGGCGCAGTGGGACAAGGACAGTCACATCGGCGAGTTCGTCGCGAATCAGGCTGCGGTACCGCGAATCACGTCGCCGATAGTCAACGAGGGCGGCGGCATCGCGGTCGACGGCGCAGGCACCGTGCTGGTGACCGAGACCGTACAGCTCGATCCGGGGCGCAACCCCGGGCTGTCGAAAGCCGACATCGAAGCGGAACTGGCACGAACCATCGGTGCGCAGCACGTCATCTGGCTGCCGCGCGGACTGACGCGCGATTCCATGCGTTTCGGTACCCGAGGACACGTCGACATCGTCGCGGCCATTCCGTCACCGGGAACAGTGCTGGTGCATCGGCAACACGACCGGGCTCACCCCGACTACGAGGTCAGTTCACTGATCGTCGACACCTTGCGGGCCGCCCATGACGGCTCGGGCGCGGACTGGAACATCGTCGAGGTGCCGGCTCCGCGGACATTGCGTGATGCCGACGGTTTCGTCGACTACAGCTACATCAATCATCTGGTCGTCAACGGCGGCGTGATCGCCTGCAGTTACGACGACCCGTCCGACGCCGAAGCGGCCGCGATCCTGCGCGACGCGTACCCGGGCCGGGATGTGGTGACCGTGGATGCGAGGCCACTGTTCGAGCGAGGCGGCGGGATCCACTGCATCACCCAGCACCAGCCTGCGGCGAAGAATTTCCAGTGAGAAGTGGGGTCCTACGAGCTGCGACGAACCTCGAGCTCCTCGCCGACGGCGACGGTGTGCGATTCGGTCACGCAGTCCAGCCGTCCGTCGAGACGCAGTGAGACGTTGTATTCGCCCGGCTTGAGGTTGAACGTGGTGATGCTGGTGGCGTTCTCGTCCACGATCACGCGCTGACTCAACGACAGCATCCCGTTGTGCAGAACTTCGCACATCTGCCCCGGCAGGACGTTGTCGACATGGACCGTGATGGCTTTCGGTCCGCCGAGAACCTCGATGGTGGGCTGCGGCGTGCTCGACCCGACGAGTCTGAGGTAACTCTTGTCTCTGCGCACGGCCTCGACTTCCCTGTTAGCGTGCTCCACCAGAAGGTGGACGTCCGACGTGGTCTCGTTGGTGCTTCGTGGCGCGATGGAAGACGGATTGGTTTCACACGTCGTCATCGGCCTCGACCCCGAGCCTCTCTTTACATCGGGGGCGCAATCGTCCGCGTTACGAACCCGCCTCCGACCAGCCCACCCACAGCCGCGAACATCCAGGGAATCTCGATGTCATCGGTCAGAACATACCTCTCGCTCCTCCGATCTGCGAGCGGACTGTTCGAAACGATATCTTTACGTATCCTTGCGCCCTGTAATACTCGGCGCGAGTGATCAAGGACACGAGAGTCACTCCGTTTCCTCGAAGCCCTGTAGTTCGGCCTTCTCGGCGGCGAGCTCGGCTTCTCGCCGGCGACGCTGATGCATCTTGACTCCGACGACCGCCGCGGCGAAGCCGAGCGACGCACCGACGGCCACCCCGATCCACAGCGACCCGAGATCGCCGTCACCGTAGTGAGCGAGCAGACGAAGCGCGGCTCCCCCTCCACAGAGGACGAAGAGCGCCGAGGCAAACACTATGCGGGCACGCCGAAGTTCCTGCACGGTGTACATGTCGATCCCCCGAGAGCGTGCGTACCCGATAACCACGTAGGACACGACGATCAGCGCGACGTAGATACCCAACGCCACCCACGCTCCGGTGACACCTGCCGCGTAGGGCAGGATCGCGCCTGCAATGAGCCCGATCCACAGCAGCGACTGGAATCCGACGGCCGAGGCCTCGTTCCAAGCGTCGCGTTGCAGCTCGTCGGCGTAGAACTCGTCGTCGAGGTCGCCGACGAATCGGGCTGCTCTGACGAATGCGCTCATGATTCTGCCTCTCCTTCGTTTCCGAACAGTGTTTCCACCGTCGTATCGAGTGCACGGGCCAATCGCAGTGCCAGGTAGACGCTCGGCGCATAGTCGCCGCCCTCGACGGAGACGATGCTCTGTCGGCTCACCCCGCAGATTTTGCCGAGTTCGGCCTGGGTGATCCGTGCCTGTTTGCGATGTGCGCGAACGTTGTTCGTTCCGGACATGCCAGAAAGTCAACTCTGCTTGTCATAAACTGTCAAGAGGAGTTGTCATCCTGCGGCATTTACGTCCACGTAACGCGGGAAACAGACTCGTGACCGCAGAACATACCGACGCAATAACTTCCCTTTACTGTTCGCAATCGCGAATACAACTCCGTATACAAAACCTCCGAAAGGGCCGTAGATGCCTGCTGTCTCGAAGCGCATGTCCTTCAAGCGCGTCATGGTCGTTCCCGCAGCGCTGGCTGCATTGAGCCTCGTTGCCACCGCCTGCGGAAGCAAGGCGAGCGATACCGCCTCTGCCGACGGCGGCGGCGGTTCTGCCGCCTCGTGTGTCGACACCTCCGGTGACACCATCAAGGTCGGCTCGCTCAACTCCCTGTCCGGCACCATGGCGATCAGCGAAGTGACGGTGCGTGATTCGATCGCACTGGCCGTCGAGCAGATCAACGCAGCGGGCGGCGTCAACGGCAAGCAGATCGAGGTCGTCGCCGAGGACGGCGCGTCCGAGCCGACGGTGTTCGCCGAGAAGGCCGAGAAGCTCATCAGCAGCGACTGTGTCGCAGCGGTTTTCGGTGGATGGACCTCGTCGTCGCGCAAGGCCATGCTGCCCGTGTTCGAGGACAACGACGCTCTCCTCTACTACCCCGTGCAGTACGAGGGACTCGAGGCGTCGGACAACATCTTCTACACCGGAGCCACCACCAACCAGCAGATCATCCCGGCCCTGGACTATCTCAAGGAGCAGGGCGTCAAGTCCCTGTACCTCGTCGGTAGCGACTACGTGTTCCCGCAGACCGCCAACCGCGAGATCAAGGCCTACGCCGCGGCGAACGACATCGAGATCAAGGGTGAGGACTACACCCCGCTCGGCTCGACCGACTTCTCCACCATCGTCAACAAGGTCCGCTCGGCCGACGCGGACGCGGTGTTCAACACCCTCAACGGCGATTCCAACGTCGCGTTCTTCCGCGAGTACACCAACGCCGGCCTCAAAGCTGCTGACATGCCGGTCATCTCGGTCTCCATCGCCGAGGAAGAAGTCGCCGGCATCGGTGCGGCCAACATCGAGGGCCAGCTGACCGCCTGGAACTACTACCAGACCGTCGACAGCCCCGAGAACACCAAGTTCGTCGCCGACTACAAGGCGAAGTACGGTGCCGACAAGCCCACCTCGGACCCCATGGAAGCCGCGTACACCTCGGTCTACCTGTGGAAGAACACCGTCGAGAAGGCCGATTCCTTTGCCGTGGCGGACGTTCAGGCCGCCGCCGACGGAGTCAGCTTCGCCGCTCCCGAGGGCGAGGTCGTCATCGACGGCGACAACCACCACATCTCCAAGACCGCCCGCATCGGCGAGATCCGTGCCGACGGACTGATCTACACGGTGTGGGAATCCCCCGAGGCGATCGCACCCGACCCGTTCCTCGAGACCTACGACTGGGCATCCGACCTCAACTGACCGAGAGTGCCTGCGGCAGTGGTGCGGTTGAGCGCCCTCTGGGGCACCTAACCGCACCACTGCCGTAGGCACCACCGAAGGAGCTCCCCTATGGACGTCGTGATCGGACAGTTGTTCACCGGCCTGTCGATCGGATCCATTCTCTTGCTCGCCGCCCTCGGGCTCTCACTGACGTTCGGTCAGATGGGCGTCATCAACATGGCGCACGGCGAGTTCATCATGGCCGGTTCGTACACGGCCTACGTGGTGCAGCAGATCGTCTCCACCGGCGGCGCATCACTGTTCATCTCCCTGATCGTCGGTTTCCTCGTCGGCGGTGCGATGGGCGTGCTGCTCGAGGTGACGCTGATCCAGCGCATGTACCACCGCCCACTGGACACCCTGCTCGTCACGTTCGGCGTCGGGCTCATCCTGCAGCAACTCGCTCGCGACATCTTCGGCGCTCCGGCGGTCAACGTCGTCTCCCCGGAATGGCTGAGCGGCGGCGTCGACATTCTCGGTGCCGTGGTGCCCAAGACCCGAATCTTCATTCTCGTGCTCGCGGTCGTGGCCGTCGTCGCACTGTCGATCGCGCTGAAGAAGACCGCAATGGGTCGACGCATCCGCGCGGTGGTGCAGAATCGCGATCTCGCGGAGACCTCGGGCATCTCGAGCCGCAGGACCGACATCTCGACGTTCTTCCTCGGCTCGGGCCTGGCCGGCGTCGCGGGCGTGGCGCTGACCCTGATCGGATCAACCAGTTCCACTGTGGGACAGAGCTATCTGATCGACGCCTTCCTCGTGGTCGTCGTCGGCGGACTCGGCCAGATCAAGGGCGCGGTGATTGCCGCCTTCGCTCTCGGAATCCTCAACTCGTTCATCGAGTACAGCACCACGGCCTCGATCGCCAAGGTCATCGTGTTCGTCCTCATCGTGATCTTCCTGCAGGCCCGCCCGCAGGGCTTGTTCGCCGTCAAGACAAGGAGCCTGGTATGAGCGAGTTCATCGCCAAGCGCGGCGCTCTACTGGGGTTCGCACTCGCCGCGATCCTGCTGTTCGCCGTCGCTCCGGCCGTCCTCAGCGACTTCCGGTTGAATTTGCTGGGCAAGTTCATCTGCTACGCGATCGTGGCCGTAGGAATCGGATTGGCCTGGGGCCGAGGCGGAATGCTCACCCTCGGCCAAGGCGTGTTCTTCGGTATCGGTGCCTACATCATGGCCATGCACCTGAAGATCTCCGACGCCGATCTGCGCGGCGACGCCGTACCGGACTTCATGTCCATCGCCGGTATCCGTGAATTGCCCTCGTACTGGCTGCCGTTCACGTCCCCCATCACCACGATCCTGGGCATCCTGTTCGTGCCGGCCCTGGTGGCACTGGTTCTCGGCCTCGGTGTGTTCAAGCGCCGAGTCAAGGGCGCGTACTTCGCGATCCTGAGCCAGGCCCTGGCCGCGGCCTTCGCAATTCTGCTCATCGGACAGCAGAGCACCGGCGGATCCAACGGGCTCAACAGGTTCCGGACGTTCTTCGGATTCAATCTCAACGACCCCGCCAACAAGCAGATGCTGTTCTTCATCGCCGCAGGGGTACTGCTCGCCGTCGTCGCCATCACCCGCCAGCTGATGTACTCGCGCTACGGCGAGCTGCTGGTGGCGGTACGTGATCAGGAGGAGCGCGTCCGCTTCCTCGGTTACGACCCGGCCAACGTCAAGATCGTCGCGTACGTCGCCGCGGCCTTCTTCGCCGGACTGGCAGGGGCGCTGTTCGTTCCGATCGTCGGCATCATCTCCCCCAACGACGTCGGCATCGTCCCGTCCATCGCGTTCCTCATCGGCGTCGCCATCGGCGGCCGCACCACCCTTCTCGGCCCGGTCCTGGGAGCCCTCGGCGTCGCGTGGGCTCAGACCACGCTGTCCGAGCAATTCCCGTCCGGCTGGACCTACGCGCAGGGTCTGCTGTTCGTGGTGGTCGTCGGATTCTTCCCCGCCGGCGTCGCCGGACTCTTCGCCTTGCGCAAGCGAAAGCAGGAAGCCGAATCGGTCCCCGAATCGAGCGCAGAACCAGAGAAGGAACTCGCACGATGATTCATGTCGAAGGCCCGCAGCCCACGTTCGGCGGCAATGCCGGTATGTCGAGTCAGTACCTCGAAGTCCGAGATCTGACAGTTAGTTTCGACGGTTTCAAAGCCAATACGAACGTCGATCTGACGCTGATGCAGGGCGATCTGCGCTTTCTCATCGGACCGAACGGTGCCGGCAAGACCACGCTGATCGACGCCATCACCGGTCTCGTCCCGGCCACCGGCTCGGTCACCAAGTCCGGCGTCGAACTACTGGGCAAGAAGGTGCATCAGATCGCCAGGCTCGGCATCGGCCGAACCTTCCAGACTGCCAGCATCTTCGAGAATCTGACGGTGCTGCAGAACCTGGACATCGCCGCCGGATCCGGACGATCGGTGCTGACGATGTTGCGTCGTCGCGGATCGGTACTGCCTGCTATCGAAGAGGCCCTCGAGACCATCGGTCTGACGGCCGAACGAGACAAGGCAGCAGGCATCCTCGCACACGGGCAGAAGCAGTGGCTCGAGATCGGAATGTTGTTGGTGCAGAACGCCGATGTGCTCCTGCTCGACGAGCCGGTCGCCGGTATGAGCCACGAGGAACGCGAGGAGACGGGTCAGCTGCTGCAACGCATCGGCGGTGAGCGGACCGTCGTGGTGGTGGAGCACGACATGGACTTCATGCGCATGTTCGCCACTTCGGTGACGGTGTTGGCGGCCGGACGCGTTCTGGCCGAGGGCACTGTGGCCGAAGTACAGGCCGATCCGAAGGTCCAAGAGGTCTATCTCGGCACCGCAGCGGCGGGCGAGGAACTCGAACAGATCGCAGAAGAAGGAGCCGGTCATGCTTGAACTGGTCGATGTGCGTACCGGTTACGGCCGCAGCGAAGTGATTCACGGCGCGTCGCTCACGGTTCCGGCCGACGGTGTGGCCGCAGTGATGGGCCACAACGGTGCAGGCAAGACAACGCTGCTGCGGGCCGCGGTCGGATTGCTGAAAGTGAACTCCGGCAAGGTCATGTTCGACGGTGAGGACGTCAGTGCGTTGCGACCCAGCGCTCGCGTCGCCCGGGGCCTCGCCTACGTGCCGCAGGGCCAGCAGTCGTTCGGCCAGTTGACCACGGCCGAGAACCTGCAGGTGGTTGCCGACGGTCGCAAGCGTGGCAAGGCATTGATCGACGAGGCACTGGATCTCTTTCCGGCTCTGAAGGAATTGCTGAACCGCAGAGCCGGATTGCTCTCGGGTGGCCAGCGCCAGCAACTCGCCATCGCGCGAGCGTTGATCACCGAACCTCGGATGCTGATCCTCGACGAGCCGACCGAGGGCATTCAGCCGTCGGTGGTCGCCGAGATCGAACGCACCATTCTCGCGCTCACTCGCCGCGGTGGTCTCGGAGTGCTGCTGGTGGAGCAGCACATCGGCTTCGCCCTCGAGTCGGCGCAGAACTATTACATCCTGGAGGCCGGCCGCATCACCTCGACCGGCGTCGGCGGCAGCGAGTCCGAGGCCGACGTGCGCGCAGCCATGGCGATCTGACCGGACGAATCGTGCCGCGCAACGACCTTCGCGAGAAGGTCTATTCGTCCCTGCGCCGGGATCTGATCTCCGGTGCCATCAGCTCCACCGAGCGGCTCGGCGAGGAGCGTCTCGCCGAGTTGTACGGGGTCTCACGCACTCCGGTGCGTGAGGCCTTGGCCAGATTGCAGGCCGATGGTCTCGTCACTCGCGACGACGCCGGGCTGCACGCCTATCGTCCGCGACTGAGCGACCTGCCCGATCTGTACGAGCTCCGCTCCACTCTCGAGGCTCGTGGCATCACGCGCTCGACATCGCAGTCCGTCGACCGGGCGTCGCTGTCGAACCTGTTGGACACCTGGATCGGTTTGCGGGACGACCCTCCCGGCACCACCGACGATCTGGTGTCCCTGGACGAGAACTTTCACGTCACCTTGCTGGCCGCGTCGGGTAATCCGGCTCTGACCGAGGCGCTGTGCACCGTGAACGCCAAGGTACGTCCGGTTCGGATACTCGGCGGACTCGACGCCGCAGCCGTGGTCTCGGCGATCGATCAACACATCGACATCGTCGAACGCGTGCTCGCCGGGACCCTGGACTCGGCACTGGAACTACTACTCGCCCATATCGATTCATCACGCGATCGAGTGGTCGCGCGGGCGCAGCAGGCGGCGGCGCTGGCCGGCGCGGTCCGGATCTGATGCGTCAGGCGCGACCCGAGAGAATCCGATCGATGTCGTCGAGCACGGTCTGCCCACCCATGGGCCCGACCCCGGTGATCCAGTACGACATGTCCACCGCGTGCGGGTTCGGCAGGATCGCTGCGTTGGCGGTGATCGACGCCGGAATTGCGGCGGGGTCCGACGGATCGGTGGCGGTGACGACGATCAGATCCGCTGCCGCCTGAGCCGCCAGCTCCGGCGAGATGTCGACCGAGATCTCGTCCGCCCATTCCGGCCGCGGCGGAGTGGTGAAGCCGGCACATTCGAGGGTGCTCCCGGCGAACGACGACGGCCCGTACAGGGTCAGCTCACCGTTGCGCGGCCTGATGAGTTGTGCCGTCTGCCCGGCAGTGTCGAATTCCTCGGCGATCTCGGCACACCGGTCGTCGTAGTCGGTGAGCAGTTCCTCGGCGTCGTTCTCCTTGCCGAGAGTGCGCCCGACGAACCTGACGTTCTCGCGCCACGGATCGGACTGGGATGCCATGAACACCGTCGGTGCAATGGCGGCGAGTTGGTCGTAGTACTCGGCGTGTCGAGTCTCCGTGCCCAGGATCAGATCTGGTTGCAGGGCCGCGATGTCCTCGATGGTGGGTTCGGCAACCGTACCGACGGTCGCGATGTTCGCCGCTTCGGTACCGAGGTACGACGGCACGCCGCTCGTCTCGCTGAGCACGGCGGTGCCGACGGGCACGACGCCGAGGGCGACGGTGGTGTCGAGCTCGACCGGCTCCAGGGTGACGATGCGCAGCGGGGTCTCGGGAACGTCGACCGGTCCCCGGACGGTCTCGATGGATCTCGTGGCGCTGCCTGCGCTGTCGGGGGCGGCGTCGGTGGACGAGCACGCCGTCGCAGTCACTCCGAGGGCGGCGATGGTGAGCGCGAGGGCCGTGATGCGGGCATGGGACTTCGTCAAGGGTCCTCCGAGGAAAGATTGTGCTGGATGACAAGAAGGTAGCCTAGCCTTCTTTGTCCCGGTGACGTCCGGCCGGGCAGTCGGTACGGTGTGGCTGTGACCACACCACGCATTCCGTCCGGTACCGCCAGAACCCTCGGACCCATCAACTGGGTCATCTGCAAGGTGATCGCCAAGGGTGCGGGGGTGCCCAATCCGCACTTGTTCACCACCCTCGGGCGCACCGGTGGGCTGTATCGGGCATGGCTGTTCTACAGCGGCCACCTGATGCCCGGCGGGAAGATCTCACGCAAGGAAACCGAAATGGTGATCCTGCGCGTGGCGCACCTGCGCGATTCCGCGTACGAGATGGACCATCACATCCGGCTGGGCAAGCGGGCGGGCATCGACCGGGATCTGCTCGAGCTGATCAAGACCGGACCGGACGCACCGGGACTGTCGACGCGGTATCGGACCATCCTCACTGCGGTCGACGAACTCATCGCCACCAAAATCCTCTCCGACGCGACCTGGAACCAACTCGCCACCCAGTTCGACGAGCGACGACTCATCGAATTCGTCCTGCTGGTCACTCAATACGACGGGTTGGCAACCACTCTCGGCGTTCTGCGAGTGGAGCGGGACTACGGCGACCGGCCTCCGCGACCATGATCGACTCTGCCGAGACCGCATTGCACCGCGCACTCGAGATGATCGAGCCCGAGGTGCTGCGGGGGCTGGCGCGCACCGACGGCGGGTACGTCGAACTCTTGCCGAACGTGCCCGCACCGAATCCGTCGCCGGCCAGCATCGCGATGAACAACCGCGTGGTGGCGGCGATCTACGAGAAGGTGTGGCGCCCGTTCGGTGTATCGATGATGGGCGTCGCCGGCATGTCCATGTCGGCCGAACGTGCGAAAGCCGTTGCCGACCTTCGATTGGACGGCCCGCAACGGGTACTCGATGTCGCGTGCGGCCCGGGCAACTTCACCAGGTTCCTCTCGGAGGCTCTCACCGGTGACGGGCTCGCCGTCGGATTCGACATCTCCGAGGCGATGATCGCCCGCGCCGTGCGAGACAACCGCGGCCCCCGCGCGGCGTACGTGCGGGGAGATGCCGCCCGACTGCCCTATGCCGACGGCGCGTTCGACGCCGTGTGCTGCTACGCCGCTCTGTATCTCGTTCCGCAGCCGATGACGGTGCTGGACGAGCTGATTCGCGTCGTGCGCCCGGGTGGACGGATCGCGATCATGACCAGCTGCGAGCCTCGCCCGGCACCGCTGGGTACCGTCGTCGGCTTCGGAACCGGCCTGGCCGGTGTCAGGATGTTTCCGAAGAACCTGTTCGTCGACGTGTTCGAGGCGTCGGGACTGACCGAGGTCAAGCAGGAGGTACGCGGCCTCGCGCAGTTCGTCAGCGCTACCAATGCCCGCGCAACGGAGAGAATCTAGGTCTTGGGACCGTAGTCGCTGACGATCCACTGACCGTCCTGGTCGGTGACCGTCACCAGCAGGAGATTCGGAACGTTGCCGGGGTCGGGCTGCTGTACGTTCTGTGTCGTCTGCTGCGCGAACACCGCCACCTTGTACTCTCCACCGGATTCGGAATCGATTGCCGCCGAGAGGACCTCACCGGTCGCCACCACCTGGGACTCGTTCATGATCGCGGTGAGTGCTTCCCGGACACCGTCGTACCTGTCCTGCAGTGACTGCGACGCCCCTTGGTCGACTCCTTCGAAGAAGGCGTCGAGGTTGCGGTAGTCGTACGTCAACGACCGTGCGGTGTACTCGGTGGCCGTGTTCAGCGCCATCTGCCGGTCCTGCTCGTGTGCACGTTCGGCTGCCAGATCGCCTGCCGCAGAATGCCACAGCACACCGAACACCACCGCCAGCACTGCCCCCGGTACGGCCGCACCCACGACGGACCACCGGATTCGGCGTCGCCGCGTCGAGTTCTCGGGCGCGGTCGCTGTCTTGTCCTCGGGCACTGCTTCTGTCTTCTTTTCGGATGCATCTACTTCGACCATGAGGGGGTCACTCCAATCAGTTCGGAATCTGGACGGACAGTTTGGCCGGTCCGCCCGGAGGGAAGACGGCCTGCAACATGTCGACGATGGAACCGGTGTCCACTCGCATCGGCTTGATGGGCGCGGTGTACGGCTTCAGAAGCGTTGCGATGAGGGCAAGGTCGGGTGACAGGGGCGTCAGATACTGATCGATCTTCGGGCCGATCTTGCCGAGTGGATCGTCCCAGACGTCCGCGCCGACGTACGAGTAGTCGTTGAAGCCCTCGAGCAGATTGGCCACACCCGAACCCGTCGCACCGACCCACGGCGCCGCGTCGGTCATGACCGGGCCGTAGCCGTAGGCGTTGCGTCCGCCCTGTTGAGCGTTGTCGTAGAGCCTTCGGATCTCACCGCTCTTGTCACGCAGCGTCGCCGACAGATATCGGAAGGCCTCCACCAGGCGATCGACATCGCCTTCGCGACCGTCGACAGCTGCCGACGCGGTCTCGGTCAGCCCCCTCACTGCGTTCGTATCGAGCTGCGCGGCAAGGGAATCACCCAGGCTCAGGGCCTCGCTGACGGTGATCGACGCGCGGACCTGCTCGTTGCCGATCTCGTCCCCGTCCGTCAGGTCGGGACCTCCGGTTCCTCGCGGGCGCAGATCCAGGTACTGCTCCCCGGCAGCGGACAGATTCGCAACGACCACCTCCGAGTCCGCGGGAATTCGATGATCGGCGTCGAGGGCGAGAGTGACGTCGAGCCCGCCCGGAACCACCGCGATGCTCTCGACCCGACCGACGTGGATTCCGCGCGAGGTCACCTGCGAGGTGTCCATCAAACCGCTCGACGTATCCATGTGCACCACAACGCGGTTGGTACTCCGCGTGGGGTTCATGTCCAGGACGCCGACCGTCAGGTAGACGACACCGACAACCGTCATGGCCATCAATGCGAGGAGTGAAACGACTGTGCCCGGCCTCATCGCACGATTCCTATCCCGCGCAGGATCCCGATCATGTCGTCCGCCAGTGCACCGGCTCCGCCATCGGTCGAGACCGAGCGCACTGCGATGTTCGGTGTCGACTCGAAGTAGGGAATCAACCGCTCCCGCAACAGGGTGTTCGCCTTCTCCATGTTCATCGGTACCGAGGAGTCGGAATTGGCGATCGCGATCAGTGCCGGTGAGATCGTCTCGACCGCGCCCTCCAGTTCCGGGTACGGACCGGCGAGAACGTCACCGATGTTCTGCGACATGTACCCAGCGTGAAGATCATGTGCACGACGCTGAAGAGCACATCGGCCAGTCCGTCCGATCGTCTCGGACCGAGTTCGAGGACGCGTTCGACGCCGTCTCGCTGTGTCACGACGGTGTTCGACACCTTCTCCGCCGCTCCGAGGATTCGATCGATCTCGGGGGTGTTGTCGCCGAGGTCGGTCAGTGCGATCCGCGCCGCGTTGTTGACCTTGTCGATCTCCGCCGGATCGGGAGAAATGGCGGCGTTGACGTTGTTCACCGCCTCCTGCAGCTGAACGTAGTGACCACCGGTCACCAGATTCGACACTCCTCGCAGCACGTCCTCGACGTTGTCGGCCGGAACCGTACGTTCGACCGGAATGACATCGCCGTCTCGAAGGTACGGCCCGGCGTCGCCCCCTCCGGCGCGAGTCGAATCCTCCGGCGGTTGCAGCGAGATGTAGATCTCGCCCAGAATCGACGACTGCCGAAGCTCGGCGACGGTGTCGGACGGCAGCTGCACATCGGCGGACAGGTCCACCGTTGCCACGGCGGTCGACCCCACCAACTCGACGGTGTCGAGGACACCCGCGTCGACGCCTTCGACGATCACCTTCGCTTTTTCCGGAAGATTGAGCACGCTCGCGAATTCGATTCGCAAGGAGTACTTGTCGCCTGCCACGTAGCTGCCGGGAATCGGCAGGTCGGCCGGGTCGACGCTGCACCCGGACAGCAGGGCGACACAGCACAGCCCGGTGATCGCGCGCCTCATCGCCATCCCGCCGAACCCAGTATCAGCTGCACCAAACCGACATCTATGACATCGCCTCGTTGCTGGTCCGCCGAACACGTCGGTCTGTACTTGTTGAGCAGAGCGCAGACCTCGTTGGGAGAATTGGTGTCGATCTCGAACTGCGGCGGGTGGTAGATCACCCGACCGCTCCTGGAATCGTTGTCGTACATCGTCATCAAGTTCTCGCCTACGGTCGGCACCTGCGCCAGGATGTCCTTGATATCGCCCACCCGCCCGAGTAGTACGTCGACCACCGGCACCGCTTGGTCGAGAAATGCGTAGACCTTCTCGTCGTACTTCGCGACGTTGCGCGCCAGCGGCGGAATGAATTCGGTGGTCAGAGCGACCGTGGTGCCGAAGGACTGGGTGAACTCCGACAGCGTGATCATCCCCCGCTTCAGATTGTCGAGCAGCTTCGCCACCTCGGGCCAGCTCACCACGAACGTGTCGATCAGGCCGTCGAGGTTGTCGATCAGACGCCGCACGGTGGTGTCCTTGTCGGCAGGATCGCCGACCAGCTGCGCCAGTTGCCGAAGACTGTCGTTGAGCTGGGTGCCGGAGCCGCGGAGCGAATCGTCGACCGAACGCAAGGTGTCGCCGAGGATCTCGTCGTGGTTGCCCTCGGCGTCGGCCGGACCGAGCAGATCCGACGCCAGACCCGACACGGCGTTGAGTGTGTCGCTGATTCCCAGTGGAGTTCTGGTGCGATCCAACGGAATACAACTCGACCGGTCGAACTCGGGACCGTCGATGTAGGGCTGTGTGAATTCCACGTGCCGGTCGGTGACGATCGAATTCGACAGTGTCACGGCCCCCACCTCGGCGGGCAGCCTGAGGCTGTCGTCGATATCCATGGTGACCACCACCGCGGCGTCGCTGTTCTCGATGCGTGTCACCGTTCCGACGACCACACCGAGCATCATGACCGAATTACCCTCGTACAACCCCACCGTGTCGGTGAACTCGGCACACAGCGAGGAGTTGCCCGCACCGGGGTCGATGACCGATGTGGCGGACGCAACCGAACCGACGAGCGTGACTACGACTGCTGCCGCCACGGCGATGCGTACCGATCTGCGTCTCATCAGCACACCCTCCCCGGCAACGGAATGCACACGCCGACACCGACGACCGTGTCCTGCGACTGGTCGATCACGGGACCCTGCCCGCCGCCGATCAGAGCGGCGAGACCGTCCGAGCTTTCCTTCATGGTCGTGATCGCCCCGTCCACGTCACCCAACTGTGCGAAGAGCTTCTGCGTGATCTCCTCGAGTTGGACGATCGACGGCTCCAGCCCCTTCTCGAATGCGACCACGGGACGGTGGAAGAGCTCGAACATTCTCCCGAGCAGGTCGAAAGCACTGACGACCTCGACGCGCTTGTCGCCGAATCCTTTGGTCAGGGTGCCGAGCTCGCGTACGAGTTCGGTGAGCATGACCCGATCGGCGGCCAATGCACCGACGTACTCGTCCGATACGACGAGTCCGCGCTCGAGTTGATCGGACCGCGTCGCGAGCGTGTCGGTGAGCGCAGACAGGTTGTCCACGATCGCGCGAGTGGACTGCGGCTGTTCGCTGACGGCCTTGTCCAACTCGGCCACGGTCTCCCGCAGCGTCGAACCGTCGATGTCGCGAACCAGCGGTGTTGCCGACTCGATCGCGTCGGACAGTTCGTAGGGCAGCTCCACCCGCTCCGGCGGAATCGGTGCCGAGCCGAGCTCGCCGTCACCGTGCGAGGTGAGCATCACGTAGTGACCGCCGATCGGTGTCAACAACTTCACCGTGACGGTCGACGCATCGCCGACGAAAACATCGGAGCGAACGCTGAATTCGACGTCGACATGCGCACCGGCCAGCTCGACCGAGCGCACCGACCCGACCGCGATACCGGCGATCCTCACTTCGTCGCCCGGCTTCACCCCGGCTGCCGAGCCGAACTCCGCGGTGTAGGTCCGCTCGCCGAACGGAATCGTGTACAACGCCGCCGCGATCAGGAGCAGGACCAGAGAGGCCGCGACACCGACCGCGCCCCAGAAGAAGTGGGCTTTGTTCTCCGATTGCTCGTCACGAACGCCCTTGCGTAGTACGCGGCTCATCGGCACACCACCAAATTCTGTCCGCCGAGCACGATCTGCCCGATCCCAGGGATGTCCTGCTGTCCGCGACTGCAAGAGTACGTCTGTGCGCCCGGCTCCGGAATGCTCGCATTGAGTCCGGTCAGCAATCCCGGCGCGAGTGCCAACATCTCGGTCACCTGTTCGGTCTGCGGAAGCATTCGACGCAGTGCCCCGTCGACCGGCGCGTAGCTGTTGTCGTACGCCCGCTCGAGACCCTCCATCAGTCCCACGAACGGTCGCAGCCCGTAATTGGCCTGATCCAGCGACGCGAGCACGCCGTCCATCTGGGTGCTGAGCTTGGAGACCAGACCGTGCAGTTGCTCGAGAAGGTCTGCGACCGAGGCGGATTGGCCGCCGATCGAGTCCGAGATCTGGCCGAGGTTCTCGATCAGCAGCCCGATGATCGATTCACGCTGTACTGCGAATTGGGTGATGCGATCCACGTCGCGCAGGACCGGACCGAGTCCGGACCCATCACCCTGAACCATCCGGAGAATGTTCTCGGTGAACTGATTGAGCTGTGCGGTGTCGAGGGTGTCGAAGATCGGCTCGAAACCGTTGAACAGCTTCGAGATGTCGAAGGACGGAATCGTTCGATCCTTGGAGATGGTTGCCCCGACCGCCAACGGGGCTCCGGTCGCCGAATCCTTCTGCACGAGTTCGACGTACCGCTGCCCCAGAAGATTTTGATACCGAACCGCAGCCTGGGTGTTGGCGAAAATCGGCCGTCGGTCTTCGATCTCGAACTCGACCCGCGCGAGGGCACCGTCGAGTTCGACCGACGACACCTTGCCGATCTGCACCCCGGACATGCGCACGTCGTCGCCCACGTACAAGCCCGACACGTCGTCGAACTCCGCGCCGTAGGACGACAGCGGTCCGCCGACCGGGGTGCGAAGAGCAGCGACGATGATCACCGCACACACCGCGGTCACCGTGAAGAAGACGAGCAGTTTGACCGCGGGGCCCGCTACCTTCTTCATCCGTTCGCCTCCTCTAGTGCGGCAACGGCTCCGGCCAGATTGGGCATGGTTTCGACTATCAGGTCGAGTTGCAGCTGAGGCTTCCCGTCGACGACGGGAAATGCGTCGGAGATACCGTCGAGCACCTGCGGCACTCGGTCGTAGCTGGGTGCCAATGTGCCGATCGACGCGGTGATGGGCACCAGCAGGTCCAGCACGGTGGACAGCAGCTTGGACAGGTTCGGATTGTTCGCCTTCAGCAAGTCGCCCACCGGAATCATCAGCTGATCGCTCAGACCGTCGTTGGCGGCGATGGTTCGCGCTCGGTCGGCGGGTGCCTCGACGTACACGCTCTTGTCCACCACTCCCACCACCAGATCGAGCAAGGGCGGAACCAGGTTGCCGATTCCTTCGCCCAGTTCGGCACCGCGATGCAGCTTCCAGGCCAGCGGGTCGATCTGGTTGTTCGCCATCATCTGAGCAGTCTCGAAGTACGGCTTCAGGTTTCGACTCACCTCGACGGAAGTGTTCGCGATGAGGTCCAAGAGGTGGTCCACCTGCTCGGTGTCGAGAACCTCGGTGAGGTCGGCGACTCGCCGGAAGACTCCGGTCACCGTTGCGCCTCGCAGGTCTTTCGACACTTCGAGGGTCGAGTTGTCGGCCAGGGGTGCACCCGTGCCGTCGGAGACCAGTTCTATTGCAGTGGAACCGAATACGTTGGACGACGAGAATTGAGCCTGCATGGTGTCGGTGAGCTCGCCCGCCTGGCTCGGATCGATCTCCAGTTGCAGCCGCTGCCGTCCGAAACCGACGGTCTCGATGTCGTCGACCGTGCCGATGGACAGACCACGGAACTTCACCTCCGAACCGGGCGTCAGACCGTCCCCGACCGATGCTGCGTCGAGTGTCAGCTCGAAGGGCGAATCGAAGGCCCCGCGTGCGTAGGCGGTGAGGCCGCCCGCGAACACTGCCATGGCAACGGCCACCGCCAGCCCGCGCAGGCGTAGCGTGGCCGGCCCGGCCGATCGTCCCGTCAGATCGTCGAAAACCGCCATCTCTACCCCGAAATCCTTATGCCCGAGTCGAATCCCCACAGGACGAGCGTCATGATCATGTCCAGTACCACCACGGCAACGAGGCTGGCCCTGATGGCGCGGCCCGAGGCGCGCCCGACTCCCTCCGGGCCGCCCGAGGCGTAGTAACCCTGATAGCCGTGGATCAGGATGATCGTCACGACGAACACCGCGGCCTTCAGGAGCGAGAACAGCACGTCGACCGGCTGCAGAAAGGCACTGAAGTAGTGGTCGTAGGTGCCCGAGGACTGTCCGCCGACAACGCGAACCACCACGGCACACGACAGGTAGCTCAGAATGAGGGTCAGCAGGTAGAGCGGCACGATCGTGACGATTCCCGCGATCACCCTGGTGGTCACGACGAAGGGCATCGACTGAATCCCTTGAGCTTCGAGGGCGTCGATCTCTTCCGAGATGCGCATCGCCCCGATCTCGGCCGTCATCCGACAGCCCGCCTGCGTCGCGAATCCGATGGCCGCGATCATCGGGGCCAGCTCGCGGGTGCTCGCGTACGCGGAGATGAATCCGGTCAACGGCTCCATTCCCACCATGCCGAGGGAGTTGAATCCTTCGATCCCGACGGACGCACCCACCGCAACCCCCAGCACGACCAGGACCGACACGGTTCCGCCACCGACGATCAATCTTCCACTGCCCCAGGTGATGTCGCTGAGGATGAGCAGCATCTGACGCCGATAGGAGCGGACGGTATGGGGTATCGCGGCGAGAACCTTGACGCAGAACGTCAGTTGATGGCCCAGCATTTCGAGTACGTCGAACGGCCTGCGCCCGAGGTATCTCGCACCACGGGTGAGGTGAGCGGTGCCGTGCACGGTGTACCGCGAGGGAGTTGCCATCTCAGCCCAACTTCTGCGGCATGAACATCGCAACCAACTGCGTGATCACGACGTTGACGGTGAATGCGGACACCACACCGAGCACGACGGACGCGTTGACCGCGTTGGCTACCCCGCGCGGTCCGTGGGCGGCGGACAACCCTCGCTGGCAGGCCACGATGATGACGATGACCCCGAATATCTCGGTCTTCACCAGGGCGACGACCAGATCCGTCACCGAGGCGAAGGACGCGAACGAGCTGATGTAGCTACCGGGCGTCCCACTCTGAAAACCGACGTTGATCGCATAGCCCGCGGCCAGTCCCATGAAGATGATGAGGATGCACAAAAACGGTGCCACCAGGAGGATGGCGGCCAGCCGTGGTGTGACCAGCCGGCGAACCGGGTCGATTCCCATGGTCGACATCGCGTCGATCTCGTCCCGGATGGTGCGCGCACCCAGATCGTCTGCCACTGCTGCGCCTGCTGCACCGCCCAACAGCAGTGCCGCGACGATCGGTGCGCCCTGGCGGATTACCCCGAGGCCACCCGCGGCTCCGGCGATGGACGTCGCACCGATCTGATCGGTGAGACTGCCGACCTGAACGGACACGATGACGCCGAACGGAATGGATACCAGTATTGCCGGCACCACCGTGACGGTGACGACGAACCAGGCCTGATCGATGGTGTCGCGCCAGGGATGTCGCAGTGTGAGGATGTCGCGGACGAGGTGGACGAAGGCCAGTACGCCCAGCTCCAGAGTTCGCCCGAAAGTCCGGAATCCACCGGCAACTCCGTCGCTGACGCGTGCGAGCGTCGATGTCGGCGACGACAATTCCCCACCCCCCGGCTTCCTGTTCAGCGCGACTCCCCCGCGCAGGAACGGAAATTACCAGCCGACCGTCGACCAAGTGACGTTTCTTCACTTACCGAGCTATGACAAGTCACAGACTTCGCCAGGCCGCGTGAAGGTTCAGAGAAGCGACCGGGCCGAGGGGCACCGACGACAACGGCGGCGACCACCGAAGTGGTCGCCGCCGTTGGTTCTCGAGGTGAAGATCAGAAGTTGATCATGTGCCCTGCGAGGCCGTGGATCGCTTCCTGCAGTGCCTCCGACAGCGTCGGGTGCGTGTGGACGTTGCGGGCCAGTTCGTTGACCGTGAGGTCCCACTTCTGGGCCAGGGTCAGCTCGGGCAGCAGCTCGGAGACGTCCGGTCCGATGAGGTGTCCGCCGAGCAGTTCGCCGTGCTCGGTGTCGGCGATGAGCTTGACGAAGCCGGTGGCGTCGCCCAGTCCGTGTGCCTTGCCGTTGGCGGCGAACGGGAAGTTCGCGACCTTGATGTCGGAACCGCGGGCCTGCGCCTCTTCGCGGGCCTGGTCCTCGGTGAGTCCGAAGCTCGCGACCTGCGGCTGACAGAACGTCGCACGCGGCATCATGCGGTAGTCGTCGATCGGCAATGTCTCTGCGCCGCCGATGGTTTCGGCCGCGACGACAGCCTGCGCCTCGGCCACGTGGGCGAGCTGGAGCTTGGCCGTGACGTCGCCGATGGCGTAGATGTGCGGGACGTTGGTCTGCATGGTGTTCGTGATGCCGATGGCACCGCGATCGGTGAGCTCCACGCCGGTCTTCTCGAGGCCGAATCCTTCGACGCGGGGCGCGAATCCGACGGACTGCATCACCTTGTCGACGGTGAAGGTCTCGCTCTCACCGGACTTGTTGTGCTTGATCGCGACGGTGACCTTGGAGCCGTCGTCGTCGATGCTCTGCACGCCCGCGCCGGTGATGACCTTGACGCCGAGCTTCTTGTACTGCTTCTCGATTTCCTTCGAGACGTCCTTGTCCTCGTTGGGCAGCGCGCGATCGAGGAACTCGACGATGGTGACGTCGACGCCGTAGTTCTTGAGCACGTACCCGAACTCCATGCCGATCGCACCGGCACCGACGATGAGGATCGAACCCGGCAGATCCTTGGTCATGATCTGCTCTTCGTACGTGACGACGTTCTTGCTCAGTTCGGTTCCCGGGAGCAGCTTGGTGGTGCTGCCGGTCGCGATGATCGCGTTGTCGAACGTGATCGTCTCGGTGCCACCCTTGGTCAGCTCGACCTCGATGGTGTTGGCATCGGTGAACGTGCCCTTGCCGTCGTACTCGGGGATCTTGTTCTTCTTCATCAGGAAGTGAATGCCCTTGACGCGGCCGTCGGCGACCTTGCGGCTGCGATCGAACGCTGCGCCGAAGTCGAAGGACGCTTCACCCGAAATACCGAACAGCTTCGCCTCTTTGGTGAAGAGGTGCGCCAGCTCGGCGTTACGGAGAAGTGCCTTCGAGGGGATGCAGCCCACGTTCAGGCACACACCGCCCCAGTACTTCTTCTCGATGATGGCAGTGCTGAGTCCGAGTTGTGCCGCGCGGATAGCAGCGACGTACCCACCGGGACCGGCTCCGAGGACAACGACGTCATAGTGTGAGGTCACGAGTCCCCAGCGTAGTCGTGACCTCCGACGCTGTCTCGACCTGGTCTTCGTTACCAGCCGGTAGCCACGCGAGCGCCGACCGACCCGACGGCGCATCTGCTGCTAGAACTGTGGAATGGCAATCTCGGACGACCCGTACCTCTGGCTCGAAGACGTCACCGGCGAGGAGGCCCTCGATTGGGTTCGCACCCGCAACGGAGTGACCGTCGAGGAACTGGCCGGAGACGAGTTCGATGCCACCGAGTCCCGCATCCGCGAGGTACTCGACACCGACGCCCGCATTCCGTACGCCCGTCGTCGTGGGCAGTTCCTGTACAACTTCTGGCGCGACGCCGAACACGTCCGCGGCCTGTGGCGTCGAACGACGATGGACGAGTACCGAACCGAGAATCCGGTGTGGGACGTGCTGCTCGATCTCGATGCGCTGGCCGGCAGCGAGGACGAGAACTGGGTGTGGGGTGGCGCGCAGGTGCTGCGTCCCGACCAACGACTGGCACTGGTGACGCTCTCCCGCGGCGGGGCCGACGCGACGGTGGTCCGTGAGTTCGATCTCGACTCCCGCACCTTTCGCGCCCCGGAGGACGGCGGATTCGCCCTACCGGAGGCCAAGACCGACATCGGTTGGATCGACGCCGACACCGTCTTCGTCGGAACGGATTTCGGGCCCGGTTCACTGACCGAATCGGGCTATCCGCGTATCACCAAGCGGTGGCATCGCGGCACCCCGCTCGCCGACGCCGAGACCGTGTACGAGGGTGCAGCACAGGACATCTCGATCTCCGCCTGGCACGACCGGACCCCCGGCTTCGAGCGCGACTTCGTCCAGCGTGCCACCGACTTCTACAACTCCGAGACCTACGTGCTGGACGGTTCGGCCCTCACCCGGATCCTGACGCCGACGGACGCGTCGACCTCGGTCCACGAGAACTGGTTGCTGATCCGCACGATGACGCCGTGGACGGTCCGCGACCGAACCTATCCGGCCGGCGCGCTGCTCGCTGCGGATTTCGACGAGTTCGTCTCCGGCACAATCGCTCTCACGGTTCTCTTCGCCCCGGACGCGCACACGTCACTGCACCAGTACGCGTGGACCGAGAATCACCTGCTGCTGGTGACGCTGCAGGACGTACGGACGAAATTGCACGTGCTGACCCCCGGCGCGAAGGAGTGGGACGTCAGCACGATCGACGGGCTGTCGGACCTGACGTCCACCGAGATCGTCGGCACCGACGCCGAGGAGAACGGTGACGAGTACTTCCTCTCGTCGTCCGGCTACCTGACACCGGCGACACTGCTGGTCGGCACGGTGGGCGGCGAGCTCGAAGTCCTCAAACAGGCTCCGGCGTTCTTCGACGCCGACGGCCTGACGGTGGAGCAGTTCTTCGCCCGGTCCGACGACGGTACCGACATCCCGTACTTCGTCGTCCGACGCGCGGATTCCGGACCCGGACCGACATTGCTCTACGGTTACGGCGGCTTCGAGATCTCGATGACGCCCGGCTACAGCGGTGCAACCGGACGCGCGTGGCTCGAACGTGGTGGCACCTACGTCGTTGCCAACATCCGCGGCGGCGGCGAGTACGGACCGTCGTGGCACACCCAGGTACTGCGCGCCGGACGCCATCTGGTGCACGAGGACTTCGCCGCTGTCGCACGCGACCTCGTCACCCGAGGCATCACCACCACCGAACAGTTGGCCGCTCAGGGCGGCAGCAACGGCGGCCTGTTGATGGGCATCATGGTGACGAAGTACCCGGAACTGTTCGGCGCGTTGGTATGTCAGGTCCCACTGCTGGACATGAAGCGGTACCACCTGCTGCTCACGGGCGCGTCCTGGGTGGCCGAGTACGGCAACCCCGACGACCCGGACGAGTGGGAGTTCATCTCGCAGTACTCCCCGTACCAGAACGTGGTCGCCGCATCCGAGCGTCGGTATCCGCCGATTCTGATCGCCACGTCCACCCGCGACGATCGCGTCCATCCGGGACACGCACGCAAGATGGCCGCTCGGTTGGCCGAACTCGGTCAGGACGTGAGCTACTACGAGAACATCGAAGGTGGGCACGGCGGGGCGTCGGACAATGCGCAGTTGGCGTTCAAGACGGCATTGACCTACGAATTTCTGTGGCGGCACCTCGCTCGCAGCTGATGCTCAGCCGGCGAGCGCGTCCTCGAACATCGGCCAGGAATCGTGCAGGTCGTCCTGCCAGTAGCCCCACGAGTGGGTGCCGCGCTCACGCAACTCGAAGTGGGCCGGGATGTCGAGCTGTTCGAGGGCCGTCTTCAGCCTTCGAGTGCAGTCTCCGGTCGCCACCTCGATGGCACCGCCCACAACCATCTGGTTGAGCAACACGAAGCCGGGCCCGTTGGGATTGGTGCCGTCGAGGGTGTCCGATGCCCCGGCCAGTCCGCTGCCGTTGGAGACGTACAGCGCTGTGCCACGCAGCTTTTCGGCGTTGACCACCGCATCGTTGCGTACCCAGTCCTGATGGTCGTCCGGCCCCCACATGTTCGTCACGTTCGCGCCGAGCGCCATGGACACGACGGTCTTGACGTATGCCCGCCCCAACGGGTCGGTGGTCGACGCGCATCCGCTGTAGGAACCGACGGCTCGATACAGCCCCTGGTGGTGAGCGGCGAGGTTCAGGACCGAGGTCGCAGCCATCGAGATACCTGCAATCGCGTTGCGGCCGTTGGTATCCAACAGATCGTCGACGAGCGGCGGCAGTTCGGCTGTGAGGAACGTTTCCCACTGATTGCGTCCGAGCCTCGGATCGTCGTGCTGCCAGTCCGTGTAGTAGGAGTAGGCCCCGCCGACGGGAGTCACCACGTTGACGTTCTTGTCGGCGAAGAACGACACGACGTCGGTCTGGGTGTACCAGTCCATTCCGTCGAGTCCGCCGCCCGCGCCGTTGAGCAGGTACAGAGTGGGGCTCGGAGTCGTCCGATCAGGAGATCGCAGGATCTTGAGTGGGATCGTTCGGTTCATCGCGGCGGAGTGGACGAACGCCGTCATGGCGGTGTCGTCGGCCACCTCGGTGCGCACCACGTACGACTCCGTCGGACCGGCCCCCGAGTCGGCCGGGGCCGCGGAGGCGTGTGGGTGCGCTACTGCCGCGACGCATGCCACCACGCACAGGACGACGACTCTGCGCAGCGCACGCGATCGGCGACACAGCTCCCCACCACCGATTCGACCTACCGAATCCCCCTGGCCGTTCATAGTCGTGCTCACTATCGTCGTCGAACAATTGCTGGTTCAAAAACTTCCTACACCAAAACGAACCGAAAGTAGGTAGAAATGACGAATAGCGTGTGAAACGACCAAAAGTTGGTTCGTGCGAATTACCTGTGCATCCACTCCGCAACGAGGTCGGCGACCGCCGTGGGGTTACGGATCCAACCGTTGTGCCCGAGCGGCTCGTCGACGTGTACCGAGGTGACATCGGCACGGGCGAGCTTGCGTACGAGGTTGTCCATCGAGCCGCGAGGCGCGAGGTCGTCGCCCTCGATGGTCACCGCCAGCACCGGCAGCGTCAGACGGCCCATCCGTTCCTCGTAGTCCATGTCGGCCCCAGCAGGCTCGATCGACCCACTGCGCGCGAACCGGGACCAATCGTCGATCAGAACCCGCGACTGCCGACCGAATCCGCCGATGCCGATGCGATCCCCCGGCCAGAACCCGGCGATGTTGCTGGTGATCGCCATCGCCGCCGCGCCCACGTACAGCGGTACACCGCGGGTCGTACCGAAACCGCGGTGATACGGCGAGCCCGACGCCACCAGGATCAATCCGCCGAGCCTGCCCCTGATGCGCGCGGCGTACATCGAGCCGAGCTGCCCACCCATGCTGTGCCCGAGCAAGTACGGCGTCGCCTCCGGGAACTGCTCGCGAACCACCTCGAAGATCGCCGGTAAGTCGACCGATACCAGCTCCTGGTACCCGTACCGACTCGCCGAACTCGGCTTGGGCACACTGTCTCCCTGGCCCCGCAGGTCACCGATCGCGGCGTGGAAACCGCGCGCGACGAGCGCCTCGGCGAACAGTCGGTAGTAACCACCGGGAATGCCGAGGCCGGGAAGAACGACGATGACGGGTGCATCGTCGCGGCCTTCACCGGGGAACAGTGAGACCGGCACCGTCGAACCGTCGGGCATCTGAATCGGAACCGTCTGCATCGGGCAACCCTATGCCGAGGACTCACCGGCCCGCCCCGACGCCCCTGGGGACCGAACCGCTACCGAATCATCGAGTCTTGCAGGACTTCTCGACCGATCCAACTACTTCGAACCACGAAAGCCGGGCCCGACGTCGCGTCGAGCCCGGCTCATGGTCGTGGGTCAGGTGGGCAGACCGGGGATCTCGATGGTGCCCGAGCCGCTACCTTCCGAGCTGCCCAGCGCGAGCAGCTGAAGCAAGATCGCGAGCAATTCCATGAATTCTCCTTGAAGAGAGTGGGATTCGATGCCGAACCGGCATCACGAATACCGCGCCGATGTCGCGGGTGGACCTTGCTGGAGGCTCCGACCGGGTGCTCACGAATCCGAGGCCGACGGTGCGGAACCGAGGTACGTCAGTCCGAAGAGGAACTGATACCGGAGAACAGCTGGAGGAGGATCGCGAAAAGGTCACCGAGTTCAGCGGACATGGAACTGCTCCTTCATCGAGGGGGGTATGCAGATCTGCTGTGACTTGTGTCACGCGATGATCTCTGCAAGAAGATTTCTACCTCAGAAGGTCACGCTCTGTACACGGAAATGACAGTAAAAGTCGAAAATCTTGGTGTGACATCACAAAACGGTGACGGTGCCGAGACGTCGCGGCCGCCCCCGACTGCGACCGCGACGCGCTACGGACGATTAAGCGGCGCTACCCGACGTCAGCACGCCGACGATCTGATCGACGATCGCGTCGACGATGCCGTCGTAGACGCCCGAAGCGATGTCGGAAATGAACTGTGCTGCTGAACCCATGAGAACTCCTGATGCTCGCGTGTACGTACAGCCGTAGGTAATACGACCTCCCTCGTTCTTACCGCACGCTAAGGTTTGGCGCAGCACCCGGTATCAACTCGAGACCCCGGAAAGATGGTGCCGCAACGGTTCACCGGAAATCTCACCGGTTATGCAGTGAAAACTATTCGCCGATCACGTCTTTCGCGCGGCCCACAAGCAACGGGTCTGTTTCCCCGACTATCTCGGGATCCTTGTTGGCGTAGTCGAACTTGTTGAGCACAAAACGCATCGCGTTGATGCGGGCGCGCTTCTTGTCGTTGCTCTTGACGATCGTCCACGGTGCGACATCGGTGTCGGTGGCGCGAAAATTCTCTTCCTTCGCCGCGGTGTACGCGTCCCACTTGTCCAGCGAGGCGAGGTCCATGGGCGAGAGCTTCCATTGCCGCACCGGGTCGACCTGCCGAATGGCGAAACGGGTGCGCTGCTCGTGCTGCGACACCGAGAACCAGAACTTGGTCAGACTGATGCCGTCGTCCACGAGCATCTGCTCGAACAGCGGTGCCTGGCGAACGAAGTGTGCGTGCTGCTCGTCGGTGCAGAAACCCATGACCCGCTCGACGCCCGCCCGGTTGTACCAGGACCGGTCGAACAGGACGATCTCCCCGGCCGCGGGCAGGTGTGCGATGTAACGCTGGAAGTACCACTCGGTCGACTCGCGCGCCGACGGCTTCTCCAGCGCAACCACCCGCGCACCGCGCGGGTTGAGGTGTTCCATGAATCGCTTGATCGTGCCGCCCTTACCGGCGGCGTCTCGGCCCTCGAAGACGATGACGTGCCGTCGACCGGTCTCCTTGGTCCACATCTGCAACTTCAGGAGTTCGATCTGGAGCAGACGCTTCTCGAGCTCGTACTCGACACGCGTCATGCGCTCGTCGTACGGGTAGTTCTCGCGCCAGGTGTCGACGACGTGGCCGTCGGGGACGGTCAGCAGTATCGGATCGTCGTCATCGGAGTCGTCGACGGCGAAGCCCGAGGTGTCGGCAAGATCTACCGCCTTGGTGATGTCGAGCAAGTCGCTCAGGTTCGTGCGTGGAGCCTCACCGTTGCGCAGATCATTGTCGGTCATGTGCCGAAAGTTAGTGCTCATCGGTGACCGACCGATGGCGATTCGGTGAACACCCGATGCATCCGGTTTCAGCGCCCCCGATACCGCTCCGCAAGGGGGACGGAACGGAATCGGTGGCGTCGAGTACCGACCGTAGCTACCGAGGAACAACCAGGTCCAGCGCTTGAGTCAGAAAAGTCGACGATCTTGTTCGAGCGCGACTTTCGGACCGTTCGATTGTCGGGGTCGATATGGGTGGAATCCCCGATGCGCCGAAAGGCGTTGATGACGCAGACTTTTCACCATGACATTCGAGAGCGGTTCCCCCAGAGAATTCACCCGGTCCAGTTCGCAGAAGATGATCGGAGGTGTATGCGGCGGCGTTGCCGAATATTTCGGCTGGGACGTCAACATCGTTCGACTCGCCACCGTTGCCGGCACGGTCCTGACCGGCGGCACCGTCGTGCTGATCTACCTCGCGGGGTTGATGTTGATGCCGCTCCGGGCGTGACCCGGCGACGGACACAGAAAAGGCCCCGCCGCCTCTGATCAGAGACGCGGGGCCGATCTGTACCGAATCTAGCTGGAGCCGAAGCTACCGGTGCTGTCTCCGAGGAGTCCCTCGAGCAAGCCGTCGAGCAGTCCGCCGGTGATGAGGTCGCCGAGGCCGCCTTCCTCGCCGCCACCGAGGATGGGCAGGAGATCGGTGATGAGGTCCAAGAACATGGGTAAAGGCCTTTCGAGAAACGTCGAGGGGGGTCTGACGGGTGATGTAAGAGCGTCAGAAACATATCGTCGGCAACTCGGTACAGTCCATCGTTTCGGACAAAAAGGACCCACCGACTGTTTCGGACCCCGAAACGCGACGCAGACTCAGCCCTCGGTATTCCCGGTGATCAACCAGCCACAGGGTGCGGCGAGCGCGTCCGCCTCGGCGGGTCCCATCGAACCGGGCTCGTAACTCTTCACCTCGGGCGGGTTGCTCAGCAAGGGAGCCGCGACATCCCACACGTGCGCCAGACCGTCCGGCCTGGTGAACAACGATCTGTCTCCGCTGAGCACATCGAGGATCAGGCGCGCGTATGGGCTGAGCGGCTCCGCGTCGGGCATCGACTTCAGCGGTAACGCCAGATGTCCCACCGACAGATCGAAATCCGGGCCCGGTTCCTTGACCGTCATGGCGATGTCGATGCTGCCGTCTCCGGACAGATCGAAGGACAGCACCGCCCCGTCCTCGGGCAGCTCGGTGAGCGGACTGTCGGCGGGCTTGCGGAACACCAACGACACCCGCTGCGCTCCGACACCCAGCATCTTTCCGGTGCGCAGCAGGAACGGCACTCCACGCCAGCGGTCGGTGTCGACCCACAGCTTGGCCGCCACGAACGTGTCGACCTCGGAGTTGTCGTCGACTCCCTCGACGTCGCGGTAACCGTCGTACTGACCGAGTACCACCTCGTCGGTGTCCAACGCCCGGAACTTCCCGATCACCGTCTCCCGAGCCGATTGCAGATCCTCGGCCTTCAGTGACGCCGGCGGTTCCATCGCCACCTCGGCCGCGACCTGGAACAGGTGCGTGACGAGCATGTCCAGCACGGCACCGGTCTCGTCGTAGAACTCGGCGCGGTCGTCGATGTCGAGGGTCTCGGGGACGTCGATCTGCACCTGCGCAATGTGCTCGGAGTTCCAGATGCCGCTGATCATGCCGTTCGCGAACCGCAGCACGTGCAGATTCTGGGTCGCTTCCTTGCCCAGGAAGTGGTCGATTCGGTAGACCTGCTCTTCCTCGACGACCTCGTGGACGGCTTTGTCGAGTTCCTCGAAATTGCTCTGAGAAGTGCCGAAGGGCTTCTCGTAGACCACCCTGGAACCCTCGGCGAGATCGTGTGCACCCAGGGCCTTCGTGTAATCGACGAAGGTGCTCGGAGGCAGAGCGATGTAGTGCACCAGCTGGGCGTCGTCGCCGATGTCCTTCTTCACCTCGGCGACGACCTCGGGCAACGTACCGGGATCGTCGACGGTGAAGCCGTTGCCCGCGAAGCGGATTCGCTCGGAGAATTCGGACCAATCGCCGTCGTCCACGTTCTCGGCGAACTCGTCGAGGACGCTGCGGACGTGATCGCGGAACTCGTCGTCGGAGGTGTCCTTGCGGCCGTTGCCGATCAGGACCCACTTCTCGGGCAGCAGGCCCTCGATATGGAGTTGGTAGAACGACGGCAGGACCATTCGCTTCGCGAGGTCTCCGGTTGCGCCGAACAGGACGAATACAGTGGGTTGCGAGGACGCCATGACCTCCACTATGCACCGACCCGGGCCGAGCATGGCTACAGTCGGTGTGATGACCAGATCACGGTTTCACGGTGAGATCTACGGGGTAGGCACGACGTCCGGCGTGCGGATCGTCGTCGGACATTGGACGCGGTCGCCGCTCGGGGAATTCACCGACGTCATGGTCCAGTTCGCGGACGGACAGCGCCTGCTGATCGCCCCCAACGAGGACGTACGCGAATTCGTCACCACCACATACACATTCGACTCCACCGAACTGGTTCCGGTGACCTTCGCAGCGGAGCCGAATGGATGGCGATCGGTGAAGGCCGGTGACCTGTCGGTCAGGATCCGCGTCGCCGGGCCGACCGTGCTCGGTCGCGCATTGAGCCTCGTCCCCGACGCGGTGTCGACGGCACCGTGGTTCTGCGCGATCAGTGACCCCATCGCCCGAGTCGTACTGCGCGGAGTGCGCACCCGCGGCAGCGCAGGCGGGGGCCGACGCGAGTACTACGGTGCCAGGCACCAACATCGCGTCACCGACGTCTCCGCGTCGTGGCAGGGCGAGGACCTCGGATCGCTCACCCCCGTCACACCCCCGGTGACATTCGGATTCGGCAGCACCCCGGCGGCACCGTCGGTCACGTCCATCACCACGACGATCGACAGTTAGACGGCTCGGTTTCAGACGACCGCTGCGCCGGATGCTCTCAGCTCGTCGAGGGCCGCGGCGGAGGTCTCGGGGGCAACCCCGGCGACGAGGTCGGTGAGGACGCGGACGTCGAATTTCTCGGCGACGGCATCCTTGGCCGAGGCCAGCACACAGTAGTCGGTCGCAAGCCCGACGACGTCGATGTCGGTGACCTCGTTGGCGGTGAGTATCTCGGCCAGGGGTGTCCCGTCCTCGGTGACGCCCTCGAACGCCGAGTACGACGGCTTGCCCTGCCCCTTGTAGACGTGCACGTCCACCGAACCGGTCGCGTAATCGGGGTGGTACTCGGCACCCACCGTGCCCGCCACGCAATGCACCGGCCACGTGGTGACGAAATCCGGTGCGGCATCGGTGGCGAAATGCCCGCCGTTGTCGCCCTCCGCGTCGTGCCAATCCCGCGAGGACACCACGAGGTCGTAGTCGTCGCCCTGGCGCGCCAGGTACGCACTGATCCTGCGCGCGACCTCCGCCCCGCCGGCCACCGCCAGCGCGCCGCCCTCGGTGAAATCGTTCTGCACATCCACAACCAACAGCGCACGAGTCATGGATCCCAGTATCCTCGACGGGTGCGCGTGTCGTCTCTGCTGACCTACCCAGTCAAGGGATGCGCAGGTGCAGCGTTGGATTCTGCCCACGTGAGCGCTACCGGCCTCGAGCACGATCGCGCATTCATGATCGTCGACGCCGACGGCGCATTCCGCAGTCAACGGAGCGACCCCGGCCTCGCGGTCGTTCGATGCTCGGTGACGGACGGGTCGCTGACGCTCGACCACGCATCGATCGGTTCGGTGACCGTGGCCGTCGACCGCGGCTCCGAGTCGCATGACATCACCATGTTCCGCGCGCCGATGCGGGGCATCGATCAGGGCGACGAGGTCGCGGGCTGGCTGACCGAGGTGATCGGAGAACCGTCGAGGCTCGTCGCCGCGCCGCGCGACCTCGGCCGGATCACCGACGGAATATCGCCCGGCTCAGCACAATTCGCCGACAGTGCGGCAGTCCACATCCTCTCGACCGCCACGCTCGCCGGGCTCAATTCCCGACTCGACGCCGCATTGCCAATGAATCGATTTCGTCCCAATATCGTCGTCGACGGCTGGGACGAACCGCATCGGGAAGACGAGGTGCGGGAAGTGACCATCGGATCCACGCGTCTCGCGTACACCAAGCTGGCGATCCGGTGCGCCGTCACCACCGTCGAGCAGACAACCGGTGAGCGCACCGGGCCCGAGCCGCTGCGCACCCTGGGTGACTACCGCCGCGGCCGACAGAAGGGCGTTGCCTTCGGGTCGAAATTCTCCGTGCTGCAGAACGGCACGGTGACCGTCGGCGACGAACTACGCGTCGAGAGTTGGGGCGAGTCGGAGCTGTAGCTCGAACAGCATGTGATTTTCCCAGCCGTTGCGCGCATCGAAACCTGTTGTCCCGTACGCACAGTCACCGTTCTCCGGCCGGTTCCCAGCGCAGCGTTCGTGCCGCGGTACCGAATGAAAGCTAGAGTAACGGTATAGCGCGGGTGTGGTGCGCTGAGTGACCACTATTCTGCTCCGCACACGGTTTCCGCCTACGAGAAGGAATTGTGGACAACCACGTCAGTGGCGTCCGACGCAATCAGCGCCGCCAACTGGATGCGTGCCTGCCCCGCCCGCAGTTCCCGGGAGAACACCGCACCCGCATCGACCAGATCGTGTCCACCCCCGCCGCCGCCGTACGTCGGCGAGGTCTCACCGAACGGCACCCGCGTCGTGACGACCACGTGCACCCCAGCAGCCACTGCTTCTTTCACCGCATGCACCACGCCGGCGTTGGTGTTGCCCGAGCCGAGAGCCTGAAGCACGATGCCCGGCGCCCCCGCCTGACGGCACGCATCGATCTGCAGGCCGTCGGCACCGGGATACAGCGCGACGATGTCCACGCGGATCCCGGCAATGGGCTTCCACGGCAGGGGTTTCGGTCGCGACAATGCGGCGGAGCGGAACGCGTCGAGCTCGGTGGTGTGTTTCTTGATCGCACCGCGCGCCGGCAGCAAGCGCCCACCGAAGGCGATCAGTACACCGCGCTCGGACTGCGCTGCTGCCACTGCCGCGGCAATGTTGCCGGGGCCGTCCGGATCGGCATGATCGGCAGTGCGCTGAGCGCCGGTGAACACCACCGGACGCTCGTCGTCGTGGAACAGATCGACGTACAACGCCGACTCCTCCATGGTGTCCGTCCCGTGCAGCACCACCACTCCGACGCATCCGTCCTCGGCGAGCGCGTCCGCCACCGCCGTACGAATGGTGTCGAGATCCGCGAAGTCCAACGCCGAGCTGTCCTTCGACATCACTTCACGCACCGCGACACCGTCGACATCCACCCCGACACCGGCGACCGGACGAGAGACCCCGTGCTCGTCGCGACTACTGGCAATGGTGCCGCCGGTAGTCAACAATGCGACATGGTCAGTTCTGTCGGGTCGTTCCTGCAGGCTCCACTCCTCAGTCACTGCGCGCCGCCACCTCTCGAATTCGTTTGCGGCACAGGAACCAACCACCGACGAGCATCGGCGCGATGAGCAGGATCGACGCCACCGTCCAGGTACCGACCGGTTTGTCGAAGGCCATCAGCACGAGTACACACGCCAAGAAGCCTAGCGTTGCGTATCCGGTGTACGGGGCACCGAACAATCGGAACGCAGGTCGAGTGACCGCACCGGTCTTGGACAGCGACCAGAACTTCAGCTGACACGCCACGATGACGGCCCAGGCGCTGATGATGCCGAGAGCGGCGAGGTTGAGCACGATCTCGAATGCCTGCGCCGGGACCACCGCGTTGAGCACGACGCCGAGCAGCGTCACCACCGACGTCAGTGCGATTCCGCCGTACGGCACACCCGATTTGTTCATCCGCGCAGCGAATGCGGGAGCCGAACCGGCGATCGCCATCGAGTGCAGGATGCGTCCGGTGGAGTAGAGGCCGGCGTTGAGCGAGGACAGTGCTGCAGTGAGGACCACGAGGTTCATGATCGCGTCGGCACCCTCGACGTCGATGGCTCCGAAGAACGTCACGAACGGACTCTCACCGGCCTGATAACTGGTGTACGGCAACAACAACGAGAGCAGCAGCACCGAGCCGACGTAGAACACGACGATACGGATGATGACGGTGTTGATCGCCTTGGGGATGACCTTCTCGGGGTTCTGCGTCTCCCCGGCAGCGGTACCGACCAGCTCGATCGAGGCGTACGCGAACACCACGCCCTGGATCACCACGATCGCAGGCAACAGCCCGTTGGGGATCAGTCCACCGTTGTCGGTCAGCACGCTCAACCCCGGCTCCTGCCCGTCGATGGGCGTTCCGAAGATGACGAAGTAGGTACCGATCAACAGGAACGTCACCAGTGCAACGACTTTGATGAGCGCGAACCAGAACTCGAGCTCACCGAACACCTTCACCGACACCAGGTTCAGACCGAGAACGAGCAGCAGTCCCCCGAGTGCGAACACCCACTGGTCGATGTCGCCGAGCGGGGCCCAGTACTTCTTGAAGAAGTTCATGTACAACGCCACGGCCGTCACGTCGACGACCGCCGTCATCGCCCAGTTCATCCAGTACAGCCAGCCGGCCGCGAAAGCGACCTTCTCCCCGAAGAATTCGCGCGAGTACGAGACGAACGAGCCCGAGGTCGGCCGGTGCATCACCAGTTCGCCCAGAGCGCGCAGGATCAGGAAGGCGAAGAATCCGCACAGCGCATACACCAGAACCAGCGCCGGACCTGCGTCGCGGAGGCGGCCACCGGCTCCCATGAACAGCCCGGTCCCGATGGCACCGCCGATGGCGATCATCTGAATCTGACGTGGTGCCAGCTCTTTTCGATAACCGGGGTCTTCCTCGGTGAAGGCCTTGCGGGTATCGACACTCCTGTTCTCGGTGCTCATCGCGTCACCTCGTCGACGTCTCGGGAGCATCTGCATGCTCGACCGGTGCCACTCGCAGGTTGGCGAGGTGCTCGGGACTCAGGAGCCGATCGAGCTCGTCCCGGGCCAGCAGCCCCTTCTCGAGTACGAGGTCGACCACATTGCGCCCACTGACCAACGCTTCCTGGGCAATCGCAGTCGATTCGACGTATCCGAGATACGGGCTCAGCGCGGTGATCAGGCCGATGGAGTTCTCGACGCGCTCACGCAGCAGATCGACGTTTGCGGTGATGCCGTCCACACAGCGATGCGCGACGGTGCGGCATGCGGCACTCAGATGCGCCATACCGTCGGACAGGGATTTGACGATGATCGGCTCGAACGCGTTGAGCTGCAACTGCCCGGCCTCGGCCGCCATCGTGATCGTGACGTCGTGGCCGATCACCTCGTAGGCAACCTGATTGAGCACCTCGGGGATGACGGGGTTGACCTTGCCGGGCATGATCGACGAACCCGCCTGCATCGGAGGCAGATTGATCTCGTTCAAGCCCGCCCGCGGACCGGAGGACAGCAACCGCAGATCGTTGCAGATCTTCGACAGTTTCACCGCGACCCGCTTGAGCACACCGGACAGGTGCACGAACTGACCGACGTCCTGCGTTGCCTCGATCAGGTCCGTTGCCGTCACCAGCGGCAGACCGGTGATGGTCCGCAGATGTGCGACCGCCGATTCGGTGTAGCCGGCGGGGGCGTTGAGTCCGGTGCCGATGGCGGTGGCACCGAGGTTGATCTCGTGCACCAGCAATGCTGCTTCTTCGAGCCGCGAGCAGTCCTCGTCGATCATGATCGCGTAGGTGCCGAACTCCTGACCGAGAGTCATCGGCACCGCGTCCTGCAGCTGCGTGCGGCCCATCTTGACGACGGTGGCGAACTCGCTTGCTTTGCGGCCGAACGAATCTCGCAGCACCTTCATCGAGGCGATGAGCTCGTGGACCGCGAAGATGGTTGCGATGTTCACCGACGTCGGGTAGACGTCGTTGGTGGACTGCGACGCGTTCACGTGTTCGTTGGGGTGCAGCATGCTGTACTCGCCGTGGGCGTGCCCGAGGATTTCCAGCGCACGGTTGGCGATGACCTCGTTGGCGTTCATGTTGGTCGAGGTGCCCGCACCGCCCTGGATGACGTCGACGACGAACTCCTCGTGCCACTGGCCGTCGAGGATTTCCTGGCACGCCGTGCGAATCGCTTCCCCGCGGGTGGCGTCGAGAATTCCGAGATCCTGGTTGGCCGACGCAGCTGCCCATTTCACCGCTGCGAGTCCGCGAACGAGGTGCGCATTGGTGGAGATCGGACGCCCGGTGATGGGGAAGTTCTCGAGAGCGCGCAGGGTGTGGATCCCCCAGTACGCAGTCGTCGGGATGTCGCGTTCGCCGAGAAGATCCTTCTCGATGCGGGTATCGGCCACGGTTGCGCTCCTTGATGGGGTGTCCAGCTGTCCGGCTGTCTGACAGGTAGAGTGTGGCGCAGAACACCTCATCGGTCAACCCCAGGCTAGGATTGCGTCATGAACCTGTCGGACAGCTGGGCAGTCAGTGCGCCCACGAATGCCCGAATGAGCGCAGCCGAGGCGGTGTTCGCCGACCTCCGCTCGGCGATCGCGTCGGGCGATCTACCCGTCGGGCAGAAGTTGCCTTCCGAGGCCGCGCTCGCCACCCGGCACAGCGTCAGCCGCTCGGTCATCCGTGAGGCGCTACGTTCCTGCCATGCCCTCGGCCTGACCGAAACCAAAACGGGCCTGGGCACTTTCGTCGTTCGTGACCGCGTCGGAAATGACCTCGACATCGGCAACTACGCGGCCCGCGAGCTCATGGAGGCCCGCCCTCACGTGGAGATTCCCGCTGCCGGCTGGGCCGCGGAGCGTCGCACCGACGAGGAGTTGACGGTGCTCGCCGGGCTGGCCGACGAAATGCGGTCCGAGGACGACCACGAGGCCTGGGTACTGCTCGACGCGCAGTTCCATACGGCGATCGCGCGAGCGAGCAAGAACCGCGTATTCGAGGCGATCATCGTCGATATTCGGGATGCGTTGACGCGACAGTCGGAGACCCTCAACCTCGTCGCACATCGGCAGCAGCAATCCAACGTCGAACACGACGCGATCGTCGACGGCATCAGATCCGGCGAATACGACGCGGCAGCCCGCGCCATGACCGTGCATCTCGATGCGGTCCGGGGTGCAGTGGAGTCGCTCGCCGATCGGCCGGATCAGTAGTACGACTGGGCCGGGAGTGGAGCCTGCGGAACGACCCCTACTAGGCCGGGAGTGGAGCCTGCGGAACGACCCCTACTAGGCCGGGAGTGGAGCCTGCGGAACGACCCCTACTAGGCTGCTGCCGTGACGAAGGTATTGAACTCTCTCCCGGTCGGTGAACGAATCGGCATTGCATTCTCCGGCGGTCTCGACACCTCGGTGGCCGTGGCTTGGATGCGCGAGCACGGCGCAGTGCCGTACGCCTACACCGCCGACATCGGTCAGTACGACGAACCGGATCTGTCCGATGTGCCCGAGCGCGGCCTGGCCTACGGGGCCGAGCAAGCGCGGCTCATCGACTGCCGCGAGCCTCTCGTCGAGGAGGGCCTGGCTGCACTGACCTGCGGGGCATTCCATATTCGTTCTTCGCTGCAGACGTACTTCAACACCACCCCGCTCGGCCGCGCGGTCACCGGCACGATGCTGGTCCGCGCCATGCAGGAAGACGGCGTCTCGATCTGGGGCGACGGATCGACGTACAAGGGCAACGACATCGAGCGGTTCTACCGCTACGGCCTGCTCGCCAATCCGCAGCTGCGGATCTACAAGCCCTGGCTCGACGAGGCATTCGTCGCCGAGCTCGGCGGCCGGCACGAGATGTCGCAGTGGCTCAGCCAGCGCACGCTCCCCTACCGCGACTCCGCCGAGAAGGCGTACTCCACCGACGCCAACATCTGGGGTGCCACCCACGAGGCCAAGAGCCTCGAATACCTCGACACCTCGCTCGAGATCGTCAACCCCATCATGGGCGTGAAGTTCTGGGACCCCGAGGTGGAGATCGCCGCCGAGGAGGTCACCGTCGAGTTCGAGCGCGGCCGCCCGGTCCGCATCAACGGCAAGACCTTCGACAGCGCTGTCGACCTCGTCATGGAGGCCAACTCCATCGGCGGTCGCCATGGTCTCGGCATGAGCGACCAGATCGAGAACCGCATCATCGAAGCCAAGAGTCGCGGCATCTACGAGGCCCCCGGCATGGCGCTGCTGCACATCACCTACGAGCGACTCGTCAACGCCGTCCACAACGAGGACACCGTCGCGTCGTACCACAACGAGGGCCGTCGACTCGGACGCCTGCTGTACGAGGGACGCTGGTTCGATCCGCAGGCACTGATGCTCCGTGAGGGCCTGCAGCGGTGGGTCGGCAACGTCGTCAGCGGCAGCGTGACACTGCGACTGCGCCGCGGCCAGGACTTCTCCATCGTCGACACCCAGGGCAGCAACTTCAGCTACCACCCCGAGAAGCTGTCGATGGAACGCAGCCAGGGCCAGGCATTCTTCCCCGGCGACCGCATCGGCCAGCTCACCATGCGCAACCTCGACATCGCCGATTCACGCAGCAAACTCGAGCAATACGCCGCGCAGAATCAACTCACCGCCTGGGGCGACCTGATCGGCGAACTGCCCGCAGGCGGAGCCGACGCCATCGCAGCAAGCGGCCCCGACAGCTCCGTCGACTCCTCGGCACTCGACCACGCCGCCATCGAGTCCGGTACCGACTAGAACTGCTTGCGCAACTGGGTCGTTCCGCAGGCTCCACTCCTGCCCGAACTCGCAGTCATGCACGGATTTCCGCCGATTTCCGTACATAACTGCGAGTTCGGCGGTGTCAGTCTTCTGCAGGCTCGACCAAGCCCTGATGCTCGTCCCGCTCCGCCCAATCGAGTAACTCGTCGATGGCAAATACTGCGTCGTCGATCCCCGCGTGCAGGTCGCCCAACACGGCGAATCTGGCCGGCACCGTGAACATCGTGAACTCGCGCGGGTCGACGCTCGCGACCTCGTCCCAGGAAATCGGCGTCGAGACCGTCGCCTGCTGATTTCCGCGCACCGAATACGCGCTGGCGATGGTGTGATCACGGGCATTCTGGTTGTAGTCGACGAACAGTTTCGACGGGTCGCGGTCCTTGCGCCACCACGTCGTGGTCACGTCCTCGGGTGCGCGACGCTCGACCTCACGCGCGAAAGCCAGTGCTGCCCTTCGCAAGTCCTTGAATCCGTAGGCCGGGTCGATGCGCACGTAGATGTGCAGCCCGTGACCGCCGGAGGTCTTGGGCCAGCCGACGGCTCCGAGGTCTTCCAATACCTCCTGAACGACCCCGGCGACGCGTCGCACTCGGTCGAAGGGGCAGTCGGGCATCGGGTCGAGGTCGATGCGCCACTCGTCGGGCATCTCCACGTCGGCGCGGCGGCTGTTCCACGGATGGAATTCGACGGTCGACATCTGCACCGCCCAGGCCACGTGCGCCAACTCCGTCACGCACAGCTCGTCGGCGGTGCGGTTGTAGCGAGGGAAGGTCACCTGCACTGTCTCGAGCCACGGCGGCGCTCCGTTGGGCACGCGTTTCTGGTGCACCTTGTCGCCGGCCAGACCCTTGGGGAAGCGATGCATCATGCACGGCCGCTCCCGCAGTGCCCGCACGATGCCGTCGCCGACGCTCAGGTAGTAGTTCACCAAATCCAGCTTGGTGGCACCGCTCTCGGGGAAATACACCCGATCCGGGTTGGAGATTCGTACGATGCGGTCGCCGACCGGCAACTCGATCGACGGTGAGCTACTGGCCATGAGATCGAGCGTAGGCGATCACGAACGCAGCGTGATGCCGTATCGGTCTCGCTTGCGGTAGATGGTCGCTCGGCTCATGCCGAGTTCCTCGGCCGCGTCGTTCATCGTGATGCCGGGTTGCGAGAGCACGCGAATCATCTCGTCCCGCTCGAAGGTCTCGATGCGGGTGAGTCGATGGGTGGTGTGCGACAGCACCTCCGGCGGCAGATGTTCGATGCCGATGACGTCTGCGCGGATCGCGGCCCGATGCATGACCGTCGCCAGTTCCGCGACGTTTCCCGGCCAGGCGTACTCCCGCAGTGCCCGCTCGGCGGCGGTGGTCAGCGTGACGGCCCGGCCGCGTACCCGGCCCGCGAGGTGCAGGGCGAGCGGCGCGATGTCGTCGGGTCGATGTCGCAGAGCGGGCAATTCCACGACTGTGCGCAGCAATCCGGCGAGTGCATGCGGAACGTCGTCGTAGTTCGATGCCGTGACGGTCACCGGCACACCTGCCCCTGCACGACGAAGCAGTTCCGCCAACGTGTCCGCCGCACGGGCGGGCAGCCTGTCGACGTCGCGGATGACCACGGCGGTATCGGGTTTCGGCAATTCGGGGGTCCACAGGTCGAGCCAGGCCTCGACGTCACGGGCAGCGGGCGCACCGGCGCTGAGGATGCGGCCGCGGGGCCGAGATGTCCGCAGCGCTCGGGCCAGGACGGTAGCTCGTCCTGATCCCGCCTCGCCGACCATCAGCACCGAACCGTGATCGGCCAGCGCCGATGTCGCCGAGCCCAGTGCACTGCGCCAGGCCGGCGAGAGGTCGTCGACAATGCCGGATCCTGCTCCGCTGTGCGCGGTCTCGACTCGGAAGACCTCACCGCGCGGTGCGGGCCTGGGCTGCTGGCCCTGCGACCGTGCCAGCATCATCGCCGAGGTGTTTCCGGCCGCCGACTGTGCAAGGGCCAGAAGCAGATCCGAGGACGACTGCGACCACGTCGTGAGATTCACACACCCCTCCACCCGGCCGGTCAGTGGATCGAGAACGGGAGCGGCGGCGCACGTGTACCCGGCCAACGAGAGCGAGTAGTGTTCGTCCGCCTTCACCACGGCAGGTACCCGATCCGCCAGCGCGAGTGCGAGTCCGTTGGTGCCGGTCTGATCCTCGGCGTAGGAGAACCCGGGTGCCAGGTGCACGCGATCCAGCGCGGCCAGCAACTCGCGGTCCGCGCTGACGCGATCCAGTACGAGACCGTCGGCGTCGGTCAGCATCATCGATACCGGCTCGTTCGCCAGCGTGTCGCGCAGACCGTCGAGCACCTCCCGGCCGCAGCGATAGAACAGGGATTCACCGTCGTACGTTCCGGAGAAGACGGGAGCAACCTCGTCGAGCGAGACCCCGTACCGCTGGCTGCGATGCCACGACGCCAGAAGGCGGTGGGAGACGGCAGCGAGGGGCTCGGAGTGGAGTCGGGCTCGCACGAGACCCTCCGGTTCAGCCATGTGACCCACGTTACATTCGCATGTCGCAATCTCACCCCGCCGATCGTCTCGAATTGAGACGTCGCGGGGCCCTCGAGGCGGCCCCACAGCCCTACCGTCGTGCACAGATCAACGTGACCCACGTCACGCACTGCAATTCGGGAGGCCCACCGCATGTACACGAAAAACGGCGAGAACTACTTCATCGTCGACGCCCACATCGCCCTGTGGGATGCGCGCGCGGAGAACCAGCGCAACATCCACGGCAAGCAGTTCATCGACTGCTTCTACGACTACCACCGCAACCTGTCCCCCGAATCCGAGCTGTGGAGCTACGAGGAGTACCTCTACCAGGGCGGTGAGCGGCTGATGCACGACCTGTTCGAGATCGGCTACGTCGATCACGCCATCTTCCAGCCGGCCCACCTCGGCGAGTTCTATCACCGCGGCTTCGGCCAGACCGACGAAGCATCGGCGCTTGCGGCCGCACACCCGGACAAGCTGACCTACAACCACCACTTCGATCCTCGCAACGGCGAGCGTGGCCTCGACCAGCTACGCGCGGACGCAGAACGATTCGGGCTGAAAGGCGTCAAGCTCTACACAGCCGAGTGGAACGGCGATTCCCGCGGCTACAAGCTCGACGACGACTGGACGCGGCGCTACCTCGAAGTGTGCCGCGAGGTCGGCATCAAGAACATCCACGTGCACAAGGGCCCAACCATCCGCCCGCTCGACAGAGACGCGTTCGACGTCGCGGACGTCGACCACGTGGCCACCGATTTCACGGACCTGAACTTCGTCGTCGAGCACTGCGGACTGCCGCGACTCGAAGACTTCTGCTGGATCGCCACCCAGGAACCGAACGTGTATGCCGGACTTGCCGTGGCCATTCCGTTCATGCACACGCGCCCGAAGTACTTCGGGCAGATCATGGGCGAGCTGCTGTACTGGCTGGGCGAGGACCGCATCTTCTTCTCCTCCGACTACGCGCTGTGGACGCCCAAGTGGTTGGTCGAAGGATTCGTCGATTTCCAGATCCACGAGTCCCTCGACGAATACGCGCCCATCACGATCGAGCAGAAGAAGAAGGTGCTCGGGCTCAACGCCGCGAAGATGTACGACATCCCGGTGCCCGCCGAGCTGCAGCTGCCCGACGCCGACGAAACCGAGACCGGACCGCGTCAACCCGAACGCGCCGACCTCGCGGGGGTGTGACGTGTCGGTAGTTGCAACCCTGTCGAGGCACGACGAGGCGTTCGCCGCTCTCGGACTCGTCCTCGATCCCGAATTGGACGAGCCCATCACCGATCTCGGGTTCGTCCGATCCCTCGAGGTCGACGACGGCGTCGTGCATGTTCATCTCCGGCTGCCGACGTCGTTCTGTTCACCGAACTTCGCGTATCTGATGGCGGGAGACTCCAAGGACGTGCTGACGGCGTTGCCATGGACCGAGCGAGTGCTGGTCGAGCTCGACGATCACCACGACTCGGACAAGATCAACGCCGGCCTTGCCGCCGACGCCGGCTACCGCGGCACTTTCGGACACGAAGCCGAGGAGAACCTCGACGAGCTACGAGCGACGTTCCGCCGCAAAGCGTACGTAGCTGCGATGGAACGCTCGCTCAAAGCATGGTTGCGGGCGAATCCCGATGCGACCGAGAACGATCTGTCGACGGTCGTGCTCGGGGATCTTGCGGACGACCGAACGTCGAACGCATTGCTCCGCCGCCGTGAGGCACTCGGACTTCGCACGGATCCGGCCGCCTCGGCTCTGGTCGATCACGCCGGCCGCCCGCACACCGGGGACCTGACGATGGTGATGCGGCGAGCCCGCGCCACCCGCGTGTCGATCGACGGCAACGCGCACTTCTGCCGCGGACTGCTACAGACCCGCTACCCCGGTGCCGAGGAACAGCAAGTCCCACGCGCAGAGGGCGCATTCATTCCCCTGACCACTGTCGCTGTCCCACAACGCACTACACAGGAGCATTCACGATGAGCACGATGCGCGCCGTCCAGGTTGTCGGCTACCACCGGAAGCTGGAGATGACCGAAGTCCCGATTCCCGAAGTGCAGGGTCCCCTCGACGTGATCGTCAAGATCGGCGGAGCAGGCGTGTGCCGCACCGATCTGCACATTCTCGAAGGCCAGTGGGCCGAAAAGTCCGGTGTCACATTGCCGTACACGATCGGCCACGAGAACGCTGGATGGGTGCATGCGGTGGGATCGGCCGTCACCAACGTCACCGAGGGCGACAAGGTGATTCTGCATCCGCTGGTCACGTGTGGACTGTGCCGGGCCTGCCGGTCCGGTGACGACGTGCATTGTGAGACGAGCGATTTCCCCGGCATCGACACCAACGGTGGGTACGCGGATTATCTGCGGACCAACGCCAGGACAGTGGTGAAGATCGACGACTCGCTCGAGCCGTCCGCGGTGGCCGCACTCGCCGACGCCGGCCTGACCGCCTATCACGCGGCGGCGAAAGCGGCCCGACGGCTCACACCACGCGACAAGTGTGTCGTCATCGGCGCGGGCGGTCTGGGCCACATCGGCATTCAGGTTCTCGAGGCACTCTCCCCCGCCGAACTCATCGTCATCGACCGCAACGCCGACGCGGTCAAGCTTGCGCTGACCCTCGGTGCCGATCACGCGGTGGTCGCCGACGGCAGTCAGGTGGACCAGATCATGGAGCTCACCGGTGGGTTCGGTGCCGAGGTGGTGCTCGACTTCGTCGGCGAGGGTGGTTCCACCGCAGAAGGATTGGCGATGACCAGACGGGCCGGCGACTACCACGTCGTCGGATACGGCGAGAACATCGACGTCCCGACGATCGACCTGATCTCCGAGGAGAAGAACATCGTCGGCAACCTCGTCGGGTCGTACAACGACCTGTGCGATCTGATGTCGCTCGCCGCGCGAGGCGCGGTGAATCTGCATACGCAGACCTATGCGTTGGACGACTTCCAGAGCGCCATCGACGACCTCGACAACGGACGTGTTCGCGGACGCGCGATTCTCGTACCGTGAAAACGGGTAGTAGCAAGAACCATCACTTCGACCACGAGGAGCACCGTTGATCTTCATCACCGCCAAGTTCAAGATCAAGCCCGAGCACGCCGACAACTGGCCCGAGATCTCACGCGACTTCACCGAAGCGTGCCAGGCCGAGGAAGGGTGCCTCTGGTACTCGTGGTCGCGCACTCTCGACGACCCCACCGAGTACGTCCTGGTGGAGGCCTTCAAGGACCCCGATGCCGGTGCGACGCACGTGAATTCGGATCACTTCAAGCAGGCACAGAAGGATCTCCCGCCGTACCTGCAGGAGACGCCGAAGATCATCAGCCAGGAAGTGGACGGCACCGACTGGAACGAACTGGGCGAGCTCGCGGTCGACTAGTTCGAGCCGCGATCCCGGACCACCTGGCCCAGCGTCACGATGGCGTCGGCGAACTGCCCAGGTAGTTCCTGAGGCGGGTTGTGGCCACAATCGACCTGACGAACGTCGATCAGATCGTCGAAGTGCGCCGCGTGGTCCGGGCGGCCGTACAGCGAGGCGACGGTGTCCTCGGTCGGATCGATCACGACCGTGGGCACCGTGATCCTCGGTTGCTGTGTCAGCAACTCCTGGGTCGCTGCGTAGGCCGCGTCCCCCACCTCGATGCCGTAGCGGTGCCGGTAGGAATGCACGGAGACGTTCACGAAGTCGGGGTTGTCGAACGACGGTGCAGTGGCCGCGAATTCGGAGTCCCCGAACCGCCAGGTGGGCGACCAATCCGTCCACAGTGTCTGTGCGATCTCTGCGCGGTACTCCGCGAGCCCGGCCCGACCCCGCTCGGAGTGCAGGTAGTACTGGTACCAGAACCGCTTCTCCAGGTGCGGGGCCACCGGCGTGGACACCGCCGCGGCGATGTCCTGGATCAGATAGCCGGAGACGCTCACCAGGCCCGACACCAGCTCCGGCCACAGCGCGGCAACGACGCAGGCCGCTCGCCCACCCCAGTCGTAACCGGCGACGATGGGCTCGTTCAGCTCCAGGGCGAGGATCAGCTCGCGGAGATCATGGCCGATCGCAGCCTGCTCACCGGAGCGCATCGTGGCCGCGTCGACGAACTGGGTCGGTCCGAAACCGCGCAGGTACGGCACCACCACGTCGTAGCCGGAATCGGCGAGCAGCCTCGCGACGTCGTCGTAGCTGCGCGGGTCGTAGGGGAACCCGTGCAGCAGCACCACCGAACGACCGGACGGATCACCAAGGCGGTCGAAGGCGACGTCCAGCACCCCTGCGCGAATCATCATGGGTCCATGTTCGCATTGTCGGGCAGAGGGTCAGCTGCTCAGCACGTCCTGCATGCCGGGAGCGAGGACATCGGACAGGTTCGTCCATGGGACGGTGATCGTGATGAGGCCGATGCCATAGGACCCGACCTGGTAGTCCCCGAAGTGGATGTTCATCCCCTCCGGTGACGCCGTCCAGTTTCCGAAGTTGGCCACCGTCGGTTCGATGCCCGAGCGCTCGAAACTCTCGCCGGCCCGGGTGGTCGGAAGAATTCTCGCTGCCTGATCGGAGAGCCGAGCCAGACCTGCGTCGAGATCGGTGAACGCATCGTCGAGGGAGATCGGTTGCGCGGTGTCGGCGTCGATCGTCACGGTCGCAATCAGAGAATTGCCATGCGCTCCGGGCGGGACGGCGATCCAATCGGTGATCTGTTCGGCACTGATCACGCGGCTCCCCACGTGGGTCGTCCCCGTCGAGTAGCCGTCGCTGAGAGCGAACTCGTATCCGTAGTCGCGATCGATCTGATCCTGCAGCGCGGCTCGCATCGACTCGTTGAACTCCGCTGTGACGGCGGGATCCCCACCGCTGAGCTGTGGAATGGCCACGTCGTACGTCGCATTCCCGGTGGATCCGGCGACGCGGGTGCTGCCCAGAACATAGGGCTCGGCGGCGTCCGGCTCCGCGGTGGTCTCGGGCGCTGCTGTGGCTGTCGGCTCGGCGCTCGCCGTCGTAGCCGGTGCCGCGGTAGCAGGAGGTGCGGGTTCCGGCGTTGCAGTTCCCGAGGTGGAGCATCCCGCGAGGACCACGGTCACGGCCAACGCGACGGTCATCGAGCGAATACAAGCCATTACCCACACTAAACACAACGCGGCCGCTCACTCAACCACCGCACATCCGGCGACTCCGCTGCTAGCGTCGAACGTCCAGGTTTCCTGCCGTCCACGAATTGGAGGAGAGTTCGATGAGAACGAGGAACATCATCACCAATCTGCGGGTACCGAACGTGGACGCGGCCAAGTCGTTCTACACCGAGTTTCTCGGACTGCGTTCGGAGGAGTTCGACATGGGCTGGGTTGCGCGGCTGACGTCGCCCGATCGCCCGGTCAGCGTTCAGTTGGTGACGGGCGACCAGAGCGCACCGGAAGATTCGGTGATGTCGGTGCTCACCGACGATGTCGACGGCGCATACGCCGAAGCCCAGAAGTTGGGTTTCGAGATCGTGTATCCGTTGACCACCGAGCCGTGGGGCGTGCGCCGGTTCTTCGTTCGCGCTCCCGACGGCAACGTCATAAACATCGCGTATCACCGGGACTGACTGCATCGAATCGGGTGCAGCCGACCGCGCTGAGCGCGGCTGGTTGCACCCGATTCGAAGCTCCGCCGCACGAAAAAGCCCGGCACCTCGAAAGGTGCCGGGCTTCTTCAGTGCAACAAGGGACTCAGAAGTCCATGCCGCCCATGCCACCGGTCGGATCGCCGGCAGGCGCTCCGGCCTTCTCGGGCTTGTCGGCGACGACGGCCTCGGTGGTGAGGAACAGAGCCGCGATGGACGCTGCGTTCTGCAGTGCCGAGCGGGTGACCTTGACCGGGTCGTTGATGCCTGCAGCGAGCAGGTCCTCGTACTCGTTGGTCGCGGCGTTGAGGCCGTGGCCTGCGGGCAGGTTGGAGACCTTGTCCGCAACGACGCCGGGCTCGAGGCCGGCGTTGAATGCGATCTGCTTGAGCGGGGCGGACAGTGCGACGCGAACGATGTTCACGCCGGTTGCCTCGTCACCGTCGAGCTTGAGGTTGTCGAGTGCGGGCGCTGCCTGGAGCAGTGCCACGCCGCCACCGGCGACGATGCCTTCTTCGACGGCTGCCTTCGCGTTGCGCACGGCATCTTCGATGCGGTGCTTGCGCTCCTTGAGCTCGACCTCGGTAGCCGCTCCGGCCTTGATGACTGCAACGCCACCGGCCAGCTTGGCCAGGCGCTCCTGCAGCTTCTCGCGGTCGTAGTCGGAATCGGAGTTCTCGATCTCGGCGCGGATCTGGTTGACGCGACCGGCGATGGCGTCGGAATCTCCCGAGCCCTCGACGATGGTGGTCTCGTCCTTGGTGATGACGACCTTGCGTGCCTGACCGAGCAGCTCGAGTCCGGCGGTCTCCAGGGAGAGGCCGACCTCTTCGCTGATGACCTCGCCACCGGTGAGGATGGCGATGTCGGCGAGCTGCGCCTTGCGACGGTCACCGAATCCGGGAGCCTTGACGGCAACGGACTTGAAGGTGCCACGGATCTTGTTCACCACGAGGGTGGAGAGAGCTTCGCCCTCGACGTCCTCGGCGATGATGACGAGCGGCTTGCCGGACTGGATGACCTTCTCCAGCAGCGGCAGCAGGTCCTTGACGGTGCTGATCTTGGAGCTGACGAGCAGGATGTACGCGTCTTCGAGGACGGCTTCCTGGCGCTCTGCATCGGTGGCGAAGTACGCCGAGATGTAGCCCTTGTCGAAGCGCATGCCCTCGGTGAGCTCGAGCTGCAGGCCGAAGGTGTTGGACTCCTCGACCGTGATGACGCCTTCCTTGCCGACCTTGTCCATTGCCTCGGCGATGAGCTCGCCGATGGACGGGTCGCCTGCGGAGATGCCAGCGGTAGCAGCGATCTGCTCCTTGGTGTCGATCTCCTTGGCGGACGCGAGCAGGGCCTCGGTGACGGCTGCAACAGCCTTCTCGATGCCGCGCTTGAGGCCGAGCGGGTTCGCGCCGGCTGCGACGTTGCGCAGGCCTTCACGGACGAGTGCCTGAGCGAGAACGGTAGCGGTGGTGGTGCCGTCGCCTGCGACGTCGTCGGTCTTCTTGGCGACCTCCTTGACGAGCTCGGCGCCGATCTTCTCGTAGGGATCTTCGAGCTCGATCTCCTTGGCGATGGAAACACCATCGTTGGTGATCGTGGGAGCTCCCCACTTCTTCTCGAGTACGACGTTGCGACCCTTGGGGCCCAACGTCACCTTTACTGCGTCGGCGAGGGCATTGAGGCCTCGCTCGAGGCCACGGCGTGCCTCTTCGTCGAACGCGATGATCTTGGCCATTGCGAAGTGATCCTCCGGATTGGGGGTGACACATTGCTGGCCGAGCTCGGTGCCCGCGACGGACGACCAGGGGTGTCGTTGATTCCCCGGCCTCACCGTGTCCCGACCTGGCACTCACGTGTCGAGAGTGCCAACTGCATTTCTAGCACTCGACCATGGCGAGTGCAAGGTCGACCATTCATGCACGCCGAGGGGCGAACCACCGCCACCCGCATGCCCGACGCCACCGCGCGGCGACAGCCGCGAGCGGATGCTCACCTTCGCGAGGGTCCTTCACGCACTGTTCACATCCGTACGCGTTGTTAACATCCGAATACTGTGCATCGAACCATCGGCGCTAATACCGTTGAGCGACAACAGCTTCGACGCCAAAAAAAATTCGGACAAAACCCTACAAAAACGACAAGAAGGATCGAAACATGTCCGATACGGTCGACACCTCGTACGACAACTCGGCGATGGACCACGAGGAGGAGGGCTACCACAAGGGCCTGAAACCTCGGCAGTTGCAGATGATCGCGATCGGCGGCGCGATCGGCACCGGCCTGTTCCTCGGCGCGGGTGGACGCCTCGCCAGCGCCGGACCCGGCCTGTTCCTTGCCTACGCGCTCTGCGGAATTTTCGTATTCTTCATCCTGCGGGCCCTCGGCGAGCTGGTGTTGCACCGTCCGTCGTCGGGCAGCTTCGTCTCGTACGCGCGCGAGTTCTTCGGCGAGAAGGCAGCTTTCGTCGCGGGCTGGATGTACTTCCTGAACTGGGCGATGACGGCCATCGTGGACGTCACCGCCATTGCGACGTACATGCACTACTGGGGCAGTTTCGAGGTGATTCCGCAGTGGGTCATCGCGTTGATCGCGCTGGTCATCGTCATGAGCCTGAACCTCGTGTCGGTCAAGTGGTTCGGTGAGATGGAATTCTGGGCCGCCATCATCAAGGTCATCGCGTTGGTGACGTTCCTGATCGTGGGCGTGGTGTTCCTCGCGGGCCGAATCCCCGTCGGCACCCAGATGCCGGGCATCAGTCTCATCACCGACAACGGCGGCTTGTTCCCATCCGGCGCATGGCCGCTGGTCATCGTCATCTCAGGTATCGTGTTCGCCTATGCAGCAGTCGAATTGGTGGGTACCGCAGCCGGTGAGACCGAGAACCCGGAGAAGATCATGCCGCGGGCGATCAACTCGGTCATCGCCCGTATCGCACTGTTCTACGTCGGCTCGCTGGTGCTGCTCGCCCTGCTGATGCCGTACACCGCGTACCAGTCCGGGACGTCGCCGTTCGTGACGTTCTTCTCGAGCATCGGCCTCGGCGGCGCGGGCACCATCATGAACATCGTCGTGCTCACCGCGGCACTGTCGAGCCTCAATGCCGGCCTGTACTCCACGGGCCGCATCCTGCGGTCGATGGCGATGAACGGCAGTGCGCCGGAGTTCACCAAGAAGATGACCAAGGGCGGCGTTCCGTTCGGCGGCATTCTGCTCACCTGCTTCATCACGCTGTTCGGTGTCGCGCTCAACGCCATCGCCCCCGGCGAGGCCTTCGAGATCGTGCTGAACATGTCGGCACTGGGCATCATCGCCAGCTGGGCCACCATCGTGCTGTGCCAGATCCAGCTGTTCCGCTGGTCCCAGAAGGGCATCGTGGAGCGGCCCAAGTTCCGGCTGTTCGGAGCGCCGTACACCAGCTACGCGACCCTGGTGTTCCTGTTCGAAGTGCTGGTGCTGATGGCCTTCGACGCCCCGATCGGCAGCTGGACCATCGCCACTCTGGTAGTCATCGTCCCCGCACTGATCGGTGGCTGGTTCCTGGTGCGCACCAAGGTGCTCGCGGTGGCAGAGGAACGCCTCGGCTACACCGGCCAATACCCGGTGGTGGCCAACCGCCCGACCGAACCGGAGGAGTAGCCGATTCGCGTGACGGGGCCCGAAGACCGATGCCCCGTCACGCGTTCAGGAAAACTTGAGCCACCGCGACCTCGTGAACGGCGAGCGTCGCGGCGGCGGTTCCGGAACTCCTGCTTCCACTGCAGCCGCGACGGCGTCGCTGAGCTCTACGCAGGTTCGGAAACGGTCCGATGGATCCTTCGCCAACGCCCTCGCAACCACCGCGTCGAGCCCCCGCGGCAACGACCGTCGACGACGGGTCACCGACGGCGGCTCGGCCGTGAGATGCGCGGCGGTGATGGCCAACGGCGTGGCCAGTGGATACGGAGTGCGGCCGGTCGCCAGTTCGACGAGCGTCGCCCCCAGGCCGTAGACGTCGGTCTGCGCGCTCAGCACTCCCCCGCGAAGCAGTTCCGGTGCCGCGTACGGGATGGATGCCATCACCGTCCCGCCTGCCACCAGCGGCGTGAAATCATCCAGCAGGCGCGCAATTCCCCAGTCCGACAACAATACCTGCTCGTATCCGTCGAATCGCTCGGTGGAGATGAGAATGTTGGCGGGCTTGACGTCCCGATGCACGACGCCCTGCGAGTGGGCGTAGTCGAGTCCCTTGGCCACCTCGGCGACGATGCGCGCCACCCGAGAGACGTCGAGGGCGATCTGTCCGCGGGCGACGAGCCGCGCAGCACTGTAGCCGTCCACGTAGTGCATGGACATCCACAGCTGGTGCTCGAACTCACCGTGCTCGTGCACCGACACGATGTTCGGGTGCACCAACTGTGCGGCGACGGCCGCTTCCATCCGAAACTTGTTGCGCAACCTCGGAGATCGCGACGCATCCCGGTCCAGAATCTTGAGGGCCTCGTACCGATCGTGGCCCCGTCCGAGAACCAGATACACCTCGCTCATACCGCCGACCCCGAGGCGGCGCTGGACCCGGAATCCGGCGAACTCCGAACCCGGCTGCAATCGACCGGTCACCGAATCACCTGTTGCACAACATTTTTCACGCCGCGAAATACGAGGGGTGACACAATCGGACACGTCCGCAGCATCGGCAGAACTGTAGTCCGTTCGACTGTTCGAGGCGACTCGACAGAGTGCGCACCCACGCCCGTTTCCCAGTTCGGCCGCCCTCGCACGTTTCGCCACCTGGGCCGATGTCGTTTATGGTGATTACCGGTACTTGACCGAAACAAGAGAAAAAGAACGGCAAGCCGATAGTGGTCAGCCGATTACGGTGACTCGAGTTGTAAGGAAGTCAAGTTAAGTGAAAGCAATAAAAGAAGCCTGGGGTGGCCTGCTCAAGCCGGTTTTCATCCCCGCATCGATCATCATCTTCGTGATGATCGCCTTCTCCGTGGTCTATGCGAGCACGGCGGCGGATTCGTTCGAGACGCTCAACGAAGCCATCACCGCAGGCGTCGGCTGGTGGTACATCCTGGCCGCGACCGGCTTCGTGCTGTTCGCCCTGTACTGCGGCCTGAGCCGAGTGGGCAACATCCGCCTCGGCCGCGACGACGAGAAGCCCGAGTTCGGCGTCCTGTCCTGGTTCGCCATGCTGTTCAGCGCCGGCATGGGCATCGGCCTGGTGTTCTACGGCGTCGCCGAGCCGCTCTCGCACTACGTGACGCCACCCGAGGCGGGCGGCGTTCCCGGTAGCACCGACCCCGCTGCTCGCCAGGCGATGGAGCTCACCCTCTTCCACTGGGGCCTGCACGCCTGGGCCATCTACGTCGTCGTCGGACTCGGCATGGCGTACATGACCTACCGCAAGGGTCGCCCGCTGACCGTCCGCTGGCTGCTCGAGCCGCTGCTCGGCCGCAAGCGCATCGAAGGTCCGATCGGCCACGCCATCGACACCGTCGCAATCGTGGGCACCCTGTTCGGTGTCGCGACCTCGCTCGGCTTCGGCGTTCAGCAGATCTCGGCCGGCCTCGACTACCTCGGTTGGGTCGAGACCACCAACTTGTTCGTGATCGTGCTCATCGCCGTGATCACCGGTATCGCCACCTTCTCGGTGGTCAGTGGAGTTTCCAAGGGACTCAAGTGGCTCTCGAACATCAACATGGGGCTGGCGGCTTCGCTCGCCCTGTTCGTGCTGCTCCTGGGACCGACACTGTTCCTGATGCAGTCCTGGGTGCAGAACCTCGGCGGCTACGTCCAGGCTCTGCCCGAACTGGCGCTGCGCACCTCGCCGTTCTCCGACGACGGCTGGGCCGGCGGCTGGACCATCTTCTACTGGGGCTGGTGGATGAGCTGGGCACCGTTCGTCGGCATGTTCATCGCGCGTATCTCCCGTGGCCGCACCATCCGTGAATTCGTGTTCGGCGTGCTGCTGGCTCCGACCATCGTCGGGTCGCTGTGGTTCACCATCTTCGGTGACACCGGCATCCTGCGGCAGCGCAACGAGGGAGACCTGCTCGACGCCGAAGGGGCAGTGAACACCAACACCAGCCTGTTCCAGGTGCTCGACGGCCTCCCGATCGCCGCGATCACCAGTGTCATCGCAATCGCGGTCATCGTGTTCTTCTTCGTGACGTCCTCGGACTCGGGCTCGCTGGTGATCGACATTCTCTCGACGGGTGGCCAACTGGAAACCCCGAAGATCACCCGCGTCTACTGGGCCGTGCTGCAGGGCATCGCCGCAGCGGTGCTGCTGCTCGTCGGCGGGACCAGCTCTCTGACGGCGTTGCAGACGATGTCGATTGCGACGGCCGTGCCGTTCTCCGTGGTGTTGGCGCTGGCGTGTGTGTCGATGCTCAAGGCGTTCCGCTACGACGTCGCCACCACTCCGCGGTACGTGCGGGTGACCACCACCTCGGAGGTCACCGGGGACGACACGGACGCCCCCGCTCGGCCGACTCCACGCAAGAAGGCGACGTCGGGTATCTCGAGCACGTTCTCCGGCCTGACGCCGTCGCAGGAGGGGTTGACCTCGGCTGATTCCGGCGGAACCGTCGTACTCGCAGTGCACGAGGTCTCCACCGAGCAGCTCGAAGTCCATCCCGAGACGGGAGCCGTCGAGTACTCGAGCGACAACGCTCCGGTCGACCCCCTGGGTGGAGAGGTCTTCGACACTCAGGAGTTCGCCGAATCGGCCGAGGGGCAGAACCAGAACAACCCCAGCTGAGCCGTTTCCACCACTCTCTGACCCTCGCGAACTTTCGCGGGGGTCAGAGGTTTTTCGAAGCCCAGTCGGTGAGAGCCTCCAGCGACGGCAGCAGCGCCTCTCCCGACGGCGTCAGGCTGTATTCCACCGAGATGGGCGGACCCTCCGTGACGGCCCGTGCCACCAGCCCTGCTCTGCCGAGCTCACCGAGGCGCTCGGACAGCACCGAGTCACTGATCCCGCTGACGGCGCGGCGGAGGTCCGAGAATCCCATCGGCCCGTTCATCAGAGTCGCCAGCAGCAGGCCGTTCCATCTCTTGCCGAGAAAGCCGAATGCTTTGGTCAGCGCTCCATCACAGGCACGAGGGTCGTGAGGCTGCTCGTTCGAGACCATGCCTCCACCCTACCGAGGTGCTAGAGTCCGCCTTGCTACTTCGCAATTACTAGTGGCCTCAGAAATGAAAGCAGGGCACATGTTCATCGCAACCCTCGTCGTCTCGGTTCTGCTCGCTGTCGCACTCACGTTCTCCGCGATCGGAAAACTGACGAAGAATCCCTCCGTCGTCCCGATGCTCGAGCAGGTCGGGGTTCCCGCCGACAAGATCCCGTGGCTCGCCTACCTCGAGATCCTCGGTGCCGTCGGCCTCCTGGTCGGCTTGGTTGTCTGGCCGATCGGCGTCGCTGCCGCCGTCGGCGTCATCCTCTACTTCGTCGGAGCCGTCGTCGCGCACCTGCGCGCCGGGGACAAAGACTTCGCACCCGCCGCCGGACTGGCCGTGTTCTCCGTCGTCGCGCTGGTTCTACGGGTGCTCAGCGCCTGACCAGTCGTAATCCATCCGGCCCGCGGTGGCGAGAGCATGATCGGCTCCCGACCACCGCGCGACCAGATGCAGCGCCAGATCCAGACCGGCACTGATACCAGCCGACGTCGCCAGGTCGCCGTGATCGATGTACCGAACACCCTCGTGAACGACGAGCGCGGGCCACCGTTCGCGCAGAAGTTCCAAGTCCTCCCAGTGCGTGGTGACCGGACGACCGTCGAGCAGTCCCGCAGCCGCGAGCACGAACGCACCGGTGCACACCGACGCGACCAACTCGGCGGTGGGCCGAAGACCCTGCAGCCACTGCAGAACGCTGCCGTTCGCCTCGACTGCGTCCACGACGCCACCGGGAACCAGGACGAGGTCGTAGGGCCGTGGGTCGTCGATCGTGGTGTCGACGCCGATCCTCATTCCGCCCCGAGCAACAGCTGCCTTGTCGTCGATCCCGACGAGCGTCACCTCGAACGGCGCTGCGCTGCCTGCACGTTCGGCCACCCGGTTGGCCACCGAGAACACCTCGAACGGTCCGCACGCGTCGAGTACCTCGACATCGTCGAACAACAGAATGGCAATGCTTCTGGTCATTTTCTTCCTCAACTGCTCGTGGTGGAGACGATGACGGGCACCATGACCGCGGCCATCACTGCGGCATTGACGTCCGAGACGGCCTTGCGCACAGCCGCGCCGGCCCACTCCCCCTCGGCGATCTCCTTCGCGCGCCGCTTCAGCAGCTTCTTGTCCGCATCCTCGATCACCTTGTGTGTCAGATCCACCGCCGAGATCAACGAGATCAACGCAGCCGTGTGCGGCGACGGCGTCGTCCCGTCCACCAGTGCGCTGCGTAGCGCGTCTCGCAGCACCTTCTCACGCGAGGTGTCCTGGGCAGGCCACGTCGTCGTCGGGAACAACCCCCACACCTTGTCCTTCTTCTCCGTGACGCAACCCTGTGCGACGAGTCGCGCAGCCAGTTCCTTCGCCAGATTCTTCTGCGACTTCTCGATCACCTTCTGCGGCTTCATCGGCCGCGACGCCGACGCGACCAGATCGAACACTCGACGCAAAAACTCATCTTCCGGCCTCGAGCCTGCGACGACCACGTGATCCTTCTTGATCTGCTCGTCCGGGCCGGTGATGCGCAGCGACCCGGTCATGGCGAGCTCGACGACCAGCGCACCTGCCAGTACCCGTGGCAACTTCGTGCTGTCGGCGAGCGGCTTGCCCGAGTCGTCGTCGAGCAACAGCAACAGCAGGTCCTCCGCGATCAAGGTCATGACGCGAGGCTACTCAGAATGTACGGGTAGTTGTATGCCAGCAGTTGTTCGAGAATCGCTATGTCCACATCGGCGAGCTTGTTCACGTACAGGCAACCCGCTCCTCGCTTGTGCTTTCCCAGCCGTTCGAGCAAGCTCTCCGACTCCGGGGCGTACGTGGCGCCGTACACCGACAGATTCGCCTTGCGTGGGGAGAACCCGACGACGAAATACTCTCCCCGGCGGCCACTGCCCGTCGTGTATCGATAGCTTCCGAAACCCACCATCGTCGGACCCCACATCACCGCCGGTTGCCCGGTGACGCGGCCCATGATCTCGGCGAGCGCGAACCCGTCCGCACGGCGAACCGGGTGCTCCACAGCCGCCAGGAAATCCTCGGCCGATACGTCGGTGGGTCGCGTCAGATTCTCGTTCAATTGATCAGGGCCTGCCAGTTCGACGGCACCCGCTCGCGCGGACCGGGAACCGTCTGATCGAGTGGACGATGTTGCGGCGGAGCCAGTTCCGGCCCGTCGTACATCTGCTCGTCCTCGTAGTTGTAGAACCATTCCTCGCCGGGCTCGTAGCTTCGCACGAACTGGTGCCGGGTGGACTCTGCATGTTTGCTGGCATGCTGCGACGGCGAGGAATCGCAACATCCGATGTGCCCGCACTGCGCGCACCGCCGCAGATGTACCCACCACCCCTGCGTCTGCGTGCACTCCACACAACCCGGTCCCGACGGCGGAATCTTCGGGTCGATGCCTTCGATGGTCATGGTTCCTCCTCGATTGCAGGGTCGACGGGCAACCGCACGACGAATCGTGTGTCACCGGGTTCGGACACCAACCGCAGCTCACCCTGATGCTTGTTCACCACGATGCGCCACGAGATGTCCAGGCCGAGCCCCGTGCCCTCGCCGACCGGCTTGGTGGTGAAGAAAGGCTCGAAAATGCGCGACCGAATCTCCTGCGGCACACCGGGTCCGGTGTCGCAGATCTCGATCTGGACCTGATCCTCGTCCAACGACGTCCGCACCGTCAGCACCCCCTTCTCCTCGGGGGTAGCCGCCATCGCCTGCACGGCATTGTCGATCAGATTGGTCCACACCTGGTTGAGTTCGGCTGCGTAGGCCGGGATCGGCGGCACCGCGGGGTCGTAGTCCTTGACCACCGTGATGTCGTCACCGATCTTGCGGCCCAACATGATCAGGGTGCTGTCCAGCAGTTCGCGCACATCCACCGTTCGATACGGCGCACGATCCATCTGCGAATACTGCTTCGCGGCACCGACGAGCGTGGAGATGCGCGTGGTCGAATCCGAGATCTCGTTCATCAACAACTCGGTTTCGACGGTGTAGTTGAGCCACCGAATTGCGCCCTCGAGCAACGCTGGATCGTCGACCGTCGCGGAAACCCGATCGAGCCACGGCACGTCGAGACCGGCCGAGACGAACGTCGGAGCCAGATCCCAACCGTCACCGATACCCTTGTCCTCGAACCACTCTCCCAGTTCGTCCTCGCGGTCCGACGCCTCCATCGCGGTCAGCTTCGGCGCTTTGGCGACCAGTTCCACGGCCTCGTTCTGCAGTCCGACCAGATGCGCCAAGCTGCCGCGATCGAGAGTGCCGCCGGCGATCATCGCCAACTTCTGCCGCATGTGCGCCACCCGATTTCGCAACGCCGACGTCGCCCGCACCGCGGCCGCCGCCGGATTGTTCAGTTCGTGCGTCAGCCCGGCCGACAGAGAACCCAACGCCAACAGGCGTTCTCGTTGTTCCACTATCTGCTTGGTGTTCTGATTGCCGAAGAACAATCCCTCGAGCAGATGCAACGCCATCGGGAACCACTCCCGCACGATGGACGCGAAGCACTCGGCGTCGAGCACGAAGAACCGGGAGGGCTCGGTCACCCGCATCGAACCCTGGTACGTCTGCGGCACCCGATCGCCCAGGTACGCCTGCCACGCACCCGCGTACACCCCGCGTTGCGAGGTGCGGTTGACCACCAGGTCCTCGCCACCGGAAAGCTTCGAGAGGACGACGGCCCCCTCCATCAGAACGTAGAAGCACGTCGCCGGATCACCTTCCGCATACACCGGCCCCGGCTCGATCGTTTCGATGCGCCCGTCTCGGCACAGCTCCGCCAGCTGCGCGTCGGTGAGCTGCTCGAACAGGAAAAGCGTCCGTAACTCTTCCGGATCACAAGCGGGTGTGTTCTGCGTCTGCTCGGTCATGGGTTCGCCAGATATCTGTGCACCAACATCACGGCCATCGCTCCCTCTCCCACCGCCGACGCGACGCGTTTGGCCGAGTCGGATCGCACGTCACCGGCAGCGAACACACCCGGCACACTCGTTTCGAGGTGGTGTGGGAGACGGGCGGGCGTCCACCCGGCAGGCCCGCGCCCGTCGACGACGAGATCCGGCCCGGTGACCACGAATCCATGCTCGTCCCGCACGAGGACCCCGTCGAGCCACTCGGTGCGCGGTGCCGCGCCGATGAACAGGAACAGGTACTGCGCGTCGACCGTCGTCGTCTCCTCGGTCGCTCGGTTGTGCAGCGTGATCGACTCGAGGTGACCGTCTCCCGATACGCCGACGACCTCGGTGCACGGCCGCACGCTGATCTTCGGGTTCTCCTCGATCTGCTTGATCAGGTAGTACGACATCGACGCTTCGAGCGAGGTGGCCCGGATCAGAATGGTGACCGACTTGGCCCCGCGCGAGAGATACACCGCTGCCTGACCGGCCGAGTTCGCCCCTCCCACGATGTAGACGTCTTGCTCGGCGCAGCGCGCGGCCTCCGTCATCGCCGATCCGTAGAACACGCCGCGTCCGGTGAAGTCGTCGATTCCGGGTGCGTCCAAACGCCTGTAGGCGACACCGGTGGACAGGATGATCGTCTGCGCGCTGATGCTGCGGCCATCGGCGAATCGCACTGTTCGCGCGGCACCGTTGGCTTCGAGGCCGACGACGTCCTGGGTGGTGACCACCTCGGCACCGAACTTCAGTGCCTGACGACGAGCCCGCTCGGCGAGCTGAGCTCCCGAGACCCCGTCGGGAAAACCCAGGTAGTTCTCGATCCGTGAACTCTGTCCGGCCTGACCGCCCGTCGCGGTCCGCTCGATCAGGGTGGTCCGCAGGCCTTCGGACGCGCCGTACAGCGCGGCTCCGAGTCCGGCCGGACCGCCCCCGATGACGACCAGATCGTAGAACTCCTCCGACGGCGAGACAGTCAAACCGAGCCGATCACCGAGTTCGGCATCGGACGGCTCGATCAACGCGGCACCCTCGGTGGTGATGACCACCGGCAACCGTCCGTCGTCCACACCTGCCGCGGCCAACAGCCGCGCCCCCTCGGCCTCGTCGGACATGTACCAGCGATACGGCAGCTGGTTGCGAGCGAGGAACTCGCGGATCTCCGACGAACGCGCCGACCAGCGGTGGCCGACGATCTTGGTGTCCTCGACGGCTCGGTGGTCGTACGCACACCAGGCCTCGAGCTGGGCGTCGAGCACGGGGTAGAGCTTTTCCTCGGGCGGATCCCACGGCTTGAGCAGGTAGTAGTCGAGATCGACGACGTTGATCGCGTCGATCGCGGCGTCGGTGTCCGCGTATGCGGTGAGAAGAATGCGACGGGCCGTCGGAAAGATGTCCATGGCCTGCTCGAGGAAATCCATGCCGCTCATCTGCGGCATGCGGTAGTCGGCCAACAGAATGGCGACGGGAGTACCGCGCAGCGCGAGTTCTTTCAACGCGTCGAGAGCGCCTGCACCGGACTCCGCCCGCACGATGCGGTACTGCTCCCCGTAGCGCCGACGCAGGTCGCGGGCGATCGATCTCGACACTCCTGGGTCGTCGTCGACGCTGAGAATGACCGGTTTCATGACCCTCCAGAACTGGTGCTCATCAACGACATGAGCATGCCACCGCGTCACCCCGAATGGGAGGCAAGCGGGCCTGGAAAGAGCGGGGTCAGATTCGGCCGCGTCGAATCAGGTCGAGTTCCTGCGGGGTGAGGAGGCGTTCGAGCTTCTCGGCGGGCCACGTACGTGGGCTCCCGCTCATCCTGGCGGTTTTCAACAGGGGGAGATCACTGCTGGTACGACGCATTATCGACTGTAATTTCACGGTGGATCACTCCGAACAATTTCTTCGTTGGTCCCGACACTCCGCTTGCTACATCGATCAGTGTCCGCCCGGTGTTAACGCCTCGGTGGGATCTCGTGCGGCGTTTCGCAGCTCGAGACAGTTTCCTACGCCTACGGTCGGGGTAAACGGCTGCCCAAATCAACTGATCGGGGAACGTTCGTGAACACGTCGGGAAATTCTGTGGCCAGTTCCGTGCAGAACAACGGAGCATTCGAGAAAGCAGCGCGAGCCGGTCACTTCGTCAGCGGAGTGCTGCACATTCTGATCGGATACATCGCCGTCCGGTTGGCCTTCGGCCAGGCCGGCAACGCAGACCAGTCCGGTGCACTCGCCGAGCTGGCCGAGAAGCCCGGCGGAAAGATCGCGCTCTGGGTGGCAGTGGTGGCTTTCGTGGCGCTGGCGCTGTGGCGCATCGTCGAAGCGATCGTCGGCAAGAAATCCGACGCCGGCGCCGGGAGTGCCATGGACCGTCTCAAAGCAGGCGCGCTGGCCGTCGTCTACATCGCGTTCGCCTTCTCGACCTACGGCTTCGCGACCGGCTCGGGCAAGTCCAGCGGACAACAGAACGCCGGCTGGTCCGCGCGACTGATGGAATCCGGCGGCGGCAAGCTCGTGCTCATCGCCGTCGCGCTGGTCGTCATCGGAGTCGGCGGATACCACGTCTACAAGGGCGTTTCGAAGAACTTCCTCGACGATCTCGAAGGACACCAGAGCGGGGCCGTCGTCAAACTCGGCATCGCCGGTTACGCCGCCAAGGGCGCGGCACTCGTCGGAGCCGGACTCCTCGTCGTGGTGGCAGTTCTGCAGTCCGATCCGTCCAAGGCCACCGGCATCGACGGTGCTCTCAAGACTCTCGGCTCGCAGCCGTACGGTCAGGTCCTGCTGATCCTCGCCGGCGTGGGCATCGCGCTCTACGGGCTCTATGCCTTCGTGTTGGCTCGCTTCGCTCGCATGTGAGCGAAACTTCGTAGCCTGCTACGAGTTTCCGTTCACCTGCGCGGGGTCGCTTCATCACCGTGGATCGAACAACTCGTCGACGCTGACCTCGAACAGCCGGGCCAGGCGGAACGCGAGAGAGAGCCGCGGGTCGAAGTGGCCCTTCTCGATCGAGATGATCGTCTGCCTGCTGACGCCGACCGCGTCGGCGCACTGCTGTTGTGACAAACCGGCAGCAGTGCGCAGCCGGTGCACGTGGTTTGAAGTCACCGCTGCGTACGCGAGACGACCAGGTACCGCACGGCCACGTCCGCCATGGCCAACACCAGAAACGCGACTACCGGAACCAACTCCGTGTCGAGTATCGCCGAGGCAGCCGACGCGAGGCCGAGTGCGATCATCAGGTCGAAGAAGGCACCGGACGACGCGTGCTGCAACCACTGGAACTCGACGGAATCCTCCGGATTCTCCGGCATCTTCGGTGATCGTTGCGGAACCAATGTCCACATCGCTCCGACGAGGGCAGGGGCCACCGCCGCGGCGAACACCAGACCTACCTGCCACCCGCCGTCTTCTCTCGCCGATGCGGCGACGATCCCGACACCGGCGGCGAGGGCAATTCCGAGAACTACTGCGGGGACTCGTGACAGTGCGACCCTCATCACAACCTCCCGTGCGTGTACGAGTTCTTTGACATATCTCACCCCCACTCGATTCCGATGTCAAACTTCTCTTACATTCCTCTTCGTCCCGTTTCGCTATGAGCTCGGACACACATATGCTGTGACCGATTTGTCGTAACGTTCAGTCACACGTACCTGGAGGCCCACGTTGAGCAAGACTCTCGAAGCCACGATCGACATCGCCGCGAGCCCCGAGACCGTCTGGTCGATCGTCTCCGACCTGCAACGCATGGGCGAGTGGAGCCCGCAGTGCAAGAAGATGAAGGTCTTCGGCGGACCGGTCGGCAAGGGCACCAAGACGCTCAACGTCAACCGCAAGGGGATGCTCGTCTGGCCGACCACCGCCAAGGTCGTCACCTTCGAACCCAACCGCGAACTCGCGTTCCGCGTCGTGGAGAACAAGACGATCTGGTCCTACACGCTCACTCCCACCGCGACCGGAACGACCGTCGTCGAGAAGCGGGAGGCACCGACGGGCACCACGGCAGTGTCGTCACTGCTGGTCAAGCGCATCCTCGGGGGCATCGACGAGTTCGACGTCGAACTCGTCGAGGGCATGAACAAGACCCTGCGTCGAATCAAGGCCGAGAGCGAGAAGTCCAGCCAGAAATAACTTTTCTCAGGAAGGTTTCAGGTTTGTTTCCCGCGGGCATCCGTCGTTTCGGTAGCAAGATCATGAAGACGGATGCTCAGATGGGCATCATCCTGAACATCGTCGTCGGCATCATCGGCGGCCTCCTGGGCGGATTCCTGCTCAGCACGTTCCTCGACGTCGAGGGCGGCGGAATCATCTTCAGCTTCATCACCTGCCTGCTCGGCGCGTGCATCCTGCTGTTCCTGGTCAAGCTCGTGACGGGCCGCAGCCGCGTCTGATCTCACTCGCACCTCTCGACTGCCGGGGCCCTCACGTACGCTGTGATGGCTCCGGCAGTCGCGTGTTGACGCACGATTCGCTCGCAGCACCACGACCTGCCGACACCTGTCCGACAAAAGTTAGAGGAGACCGTGGCACGCCGTCCCGCCCCGATGTGTCAACCGCCCCGCACCGGAGCGGCTCACATCGTCGACTTGGTCCGTGAAACGATTCCACCGCTACACCCCGCAGGGCTGCCGTTCGTCGGCGGTCCGCTGGCCGTCGCCGTTCTCGGTCGACGCTCCAAGTGGGTCCGCAACGCCGGCCTCGTTGCCGCCGGAGCCTGCGCCACCTTCTTCCGCCACCCGTCGCGAGTGCCGCCGAATCGCCCCGGCGTCGTCGTCGCTCCCGCCGACGGCCTGGTCACACTCGTCGACACTGCCGTTCCTCCGGCCGAGCTCGCTCTCGGCTCCGAGCCGGTCCCGCGCGTCAGCATCTTCCTCTCCGTCCTCGACGTCCACGTACAGCGTGTTCCCGTCGGCGGAAAAGTCGTGGAAGTGGTGCACCGTCGCGGCCAGTTCAAATCCGCCGACCTCGCCGAGGCCAGCGAGGTCAACGAGCGCAACAGCATGCACATCAGAACCGCTTCCGGTCAGGATGTCGCCGTCGTGCAGATCGCCGGCCTCATTGCGCGACGCATCATCAACAACGCCAAGGTCGGCGACACCTTGTCGATCGGCGACACCTACGGACTGATCCGATTCGGATCCCGCGTGGACACCTACTTCCCGGCGGGCACCACCCTGCTGGTCGAACGCGGCCAGCGGGCCGTCGGTGCCGAAACAGTGCTCGCCGAGCTTTCGCAGTAGAAACCGACATGATCACCAGACGCGCCAAGCCACCTGCTGCCATTCGTCTGCTCCCGTCCGTCGTCACGATTCTCGCGCTGTGCTCCGGCCTGTCCGCGGTCAAGTTCGCCCTCGACGGCCAGCTCGGCACCGCACTCGCCATGATCGGTGCCGCTGCGATCCTCGACGCGTTGGACGGTCGCATCGCCCGACTGCTCGACGCCACCAGCAAGATCGGTGCCGAACTGGACTCGCTGTCCGACGCCATCTCGTTCGGTGTAGCCCCTGCGCTGGTGCTGTACGTGACACTGCTCGAGGGCAGCAGCGGCGGCTGGATCGTGGCGCTGGTCTACGCGGTGAGCATCGTGCTCCGCCTCGCGCGCTTCAACACTCTGCTCGACGAGGACGACACTCCTGCCTACGCGCGCGAGTACTTCACCGGTGTTCCCGCACCGGCCGGGGCGCTCATCGCCATGGCACCGATCGCGGGTTTCGAGCAGTTCGGCGACGGCTGGTGGGCCTCGTTCTACGTCGTCGCCGGATGGGCGATCCTCACCGCCGGTCTCATCGTCAGCCGCATCCCCACGCTCGCGCTCAAGACGGTCTCGGTGCCGCCGCGACTGGCCGCGATCCTGCTGGTGCTCGTCGCACTGCTCGCAGCCGCGCTCATCACGTTCCCGCTGATCCTGCTGATGGGCCTGGTGTTGGCCTACCTGGTGCACATCCCGTTCGCAGTGCGCTCGCAGCGGTGGACCGCCGCGCGCCCGTACACCTGGGACGCCAAGCCGGCCGAGCGTCGCGCCGAGCGTCGGGCCATCCGCCGGGCGCCGGGTAACAACCGGCGGTCGCAGGCTCGTCTGGGACTGCGTCGGCCTCGCAGCTGATCCGCGCGGAGCCGACCCGTTAGTGTGGCTGTGGTGACCGAATCTCGCTCGACGACGCCTGAGCTCGTTCTCACTGCCCGCCTCAACACCTCGGCGGCCGATGCCCGACGCGGCGTCGTGCGCCTGCATCCGGAAGTCCTTGCGGCTCTGGGCCTGCGGGAATGGGATGCGGTGTCGCTCATCGGTTCTCGTCGCACAGCCGCCGTCGTCGCCGTGGCTCCGGAGGGATCACCTCAGGGCACCGCGTTGCTGGACGACGTGACGCTCTCCAACACCGGCCTTCGCGAAAATGCCTCTGTCGCAGTCGGACCCGTCACCGTCTACGGGGCCAAGGCCGTCACTGTGACCGGCTCCGCGCTCGCCACCGGTTCCATCTCCGACGCCACCCTGCGACAAGCGTTGCTCGGCAAGGTGCTGACGGTGGGCGACACCGTCTCACTCCTCCCCCGCGATCTCGGCCCCGGAACCTCGACGACATCTGCGACTCAGGCGCTGTCGAGGACATTCGGGGTCGCGTGGACCACCGAGCTGTTGACGGTCTCGGCCGTCGACCCGTCGGGTGGGCCGGTGAGTGTGCAACCCAATTCGGCGGTCGGGTGGGGCTCCGGCACCGTCGCTGCATCGGCATCCGCACCTGTGACAGCGCCACCGAAAGCCACGGCACCGAGGGTGAGCGCGGCCGATCTGGTGGGAGTGAGCGCGCAGGCGGCCAAGCTGACCGAGTGGCTGCGGCTGGCGTTGGACGAGTCGGAGTTGTTGGCGACGCTCGGCGCATCGCCGCATCTGGGGGTGTTGATCACCGGACCGGGCGGGGTCGGCAAGGCGACGTTGGCGTGCGCGGTCGTCGGTGAACGCGCATGCGTCGTGCTGGACGGACCGTCGATCGGTGCGCTCGAGGCGTCGGCCCGGGTCGATCGCGTCACCGCGGCAGTGGACGAACTCGCCGGCTCCGGGGTTCTGCTCATCACCGACATCGACGCGTTGTTGCCCTCCGAGCCCGAACCGGCGTCCACGTTCGTCCTCGAAGTACTGCGCCGGGCCGTCGACACTCCGGGTCTCGCCCTGATCGCGACGACGGCCCATCCGGAGGCGACCGATCCCAGACTGCGCGGTCAGGACCTGTGCGATCGTGAACTCACCCTGACCCTGCCCGACGCGGCAGGCCGCAAGGGATTGCTGGAGCATCTGCTCCGAAAAGTTCCGCAGGGCGACGTCGACCTGGGCGAAATCGCCTCACGGACACCGGGTTTCGTGGTCGCCGATCTGGCCGCCCTGACGCGGGAGGCGGCGCTGCGGGCGGCGGCGCGCGCATCGAACGATTCGGCCGCGGCCTCGTTGACGCAGGACGATCTGGTGGGCGCTCTGCAGGTGATTCGCCCGCTGTCGCGTTCGGGAAGCGAAGAACTGGCGATCGGCAGTCTCACGCTCGACGACGTCGGCGACATGGTGGAGACCAAGCAGGCACTCACAGAGGCGGTACTGTGGCCGCTACGCCATCCGGATTCGTTCGCGCGCTTGGGAATCGAACCGCCGCGGGGAGTTCTGCTGTACGGTCCGCCCGGCTGCGGCAAAACGTTCCTCGTGCGCGCACTGGCCAGCTCCGGGCAGCTCAGCGTGCACTCGGTCAAAGGCGCGGAGCTGATGGACAAATGGGTCGGCTCCTCGGAAAAGGCTGTCCGAGAACTCTTTCAACGCGCCCGAGATTCCGCTCCCTCGCTGATCTTCCTGGACGAGGTGGATGCGCTCGTGCCCCGACGCGGCCAGAGTTCGGATTCCGGCGTCGGCGATCGAGTCGTCGCGGCGCTGCTGACCGAACTCGACGGCGTCGAACCGTTGCGTGACGTCGTCGTACTCGGGGCAACCAACCGACCCGATCTGATCGATCCCGCACTGCTGCGGCCGGGCCGACTCGAGCGGCTCGTCTTCGTGCCGCCGCCGGATTCCGATGCCCGCGTGGACATCCTGAGGGCGTCGGGCAAATCCATCCCGCTCGCCGAGGACGTGGATCTGGAGTCGTTGGCGCGCGATCTCGACGGCTACTCCGCGGCCGACTGCGCGGCGTTGCTGCGCGAGGCCGCGTTGACGGCGATGCGTCGGTCGATGGATGCGGCCGACGTCACCGCCGCCGATGTCGCCGCCGCTCGGGCGACGGTCAGACCGTCACTCGATCCCGAGCAGGTGGCGCATCTGCGGGCCTACGGGAGTGCCTAGCGGCAGTGGTGCGGTTAAGTGCCCTCTGGGGCGCTCAACCGCACCACTGCGCAGCACTCACTTCCAGCGGCCGAGGATTTCCTCTGCCCGCTTGGCCAGTTCCATCTGGAAGATCGGGCCGAAGCTGATGCGACCCACGCCCAGGGAGGCGAAGTGCGACAGGTCGCCCTCGGCCGGGTTGGCGATGGCATTGATCGGCAGCGGGAGTTCCTCGGCGAGACGCTTGTAGTCCGCGTCGTTGTGGAAGCCGACGGGGTAGAGCGAGTCGGCACCGGCTGCGGCGCACAGCTTCAGCCGGGCGATGGCGCGGTCGACGCGGTCGCTCTCGTCGCCGATCGCCTTGACGAACAGGTCGGTGCGGGCGTTGATGACCACGTGGACGTCGGTGGCGTCGGATGCTGCGCGCAGTGCTCCGACGAAGTCGGCATGTTCCTGCGCTTCGCGGAGGCGTCCGCCTTCGCTGTGCACGGTGTCCTCGATGTTGAGGCCGACGGCTCCGGCAGAGATCAGTCCGTCGATGAGTCGCTTGGGGTCCTCGCCGTAGCCGGATTCGATGTCGACCGACAGGGGTGCGTCCACGGCGGCGGAGATCTGCGAGATGCGGGTGAGCAGTTCGTCGAAGGTGATGCCCTCGTTGTCCGGCTTGCCGATGGAGTCCGAGACGGGGTGGCTTCCGACGGTCAGCGCGGTGAACCCGGCGGAGACGGCGAGGTTGGCAGACCAGGCGTCCCACACCGTCGGCAATACGACCGGGTTGCCCGGCTGGTGCAGCTCGAGCAGGGTGGTGGCTTTCTGGGACAGGTTCGTCATGAGACTCCTTCGCGGTGACCGACAGAGAACGTACGTTCTCTCTACGACCAACATACGCGCTTCAGTCGATCAAATCGAGCGCTTTCATCCGGTCGAACACCATCAGCGATCCCGGAGCGACGTCCGGCATGGCGGCGTACTCGTCTCGGGTGAAGTACCTGATCTCTGCGATCTCGCTGGTCGGCGTCGGCTCGGTCGCCAGATCGGCGAGGAAACACGTGATCTCGAGCGGGGTTCCTGCCGGGTGCCCCCAGGCCTCACATTCGAACACCCCGAGGAGCCGGGCGTCCGTCACCGCTGCATCGAGCTCTTCCCTGATCTCGCGATGCAGTGCTTGCTCGGGCGTCTCGCCCGGGTCGATCTTTCCACCCGCCATGTAGAACGCGGATTTTCCGGCCGATCGGGTCTGGATCATTCGACGATCTCGGACGTACGCCAGCCCGGCGGTCCGAATGAGCCTCGGATCGGTCACCGACGCGCTCCCCTCACTCACGGACCCGCACCGTTCTGTACCGCCTGGCACGCCGCCTACCTCGCAAAGTAAAGTGGACAACGACAACTCGCGGCTGCCGCTCGGCAACCGGTTCATTATTTCTCAAAGCTTCACATCGAACTTCACACGGACTTCGCACACCCTACTCATCGCCGCCCTACGACCACCGCTCGGTTTCATCGCCGATGCGACCGAGACGACGGAGTGATTTTTGCTCGCCATTCTTCTTGCGCACGCCGCCGCCGCGCTGCTCGCGCCACTGTTCGTCCGCTGGTGGGGTCGCAATGCCTTTTTCCCGCTCGCGCTCGTACCCCTGCTCAGCCTGATCTGGGTGTTCGGCAACTGGGGAACCGAACAGAAACTGAACATCGAATGGGTCCCTGGCCTGTCGATGAACATCGACATGCGGTTCGACTCCCTCGCGGCCATCATGTCGCTGCTGGTCCTCGGCATCGGCGCACTGATTCTGCTCTACTGTGCGCGCTACTTCGAGGACGACGAGCCCCGGCTCGGGCTGTTCGCCGCCGAAATGGTCGCCTTCTCCGGTGCGATGTTCGGCCTCATCACCAGCGACAACATGCTGGTGCTCTACATCTTCTGGGAAGTCACCACCGTCCTGTCGTTCCTGCTCGTCGGCCACTACGCCGAGCGAGCGTCGAGCAGACGAGCGGCCACCCAGGCACTGCTCGTCACCACCGCGGGCGGCCTGGCGATGTTGGTCGGCATCATCATCCTCGGCCAGGTGTCCGGCACCTACAACCTCTCGGAGCTGGTCGCGAACGCGCCGGGCGGCTGGTTGCCCGGTGTCGCGATCGTGCTGGTCCTCATCGGCGCACTGAGCAAGTCGGCCATCGTGCCACTGCACTTCTGGCTCCCCGGAGCCATGGCCGCCCCGACACCGGTCAGCGGCTATCTTCACGCCGCTGCCATGGTCAAAGCGGGCATCTACCTGGTCGCGCGCCTGGCCCCGGGGTTCGCCGATTCCGGCCCGTGGCGAGCCACGGTGATCAGCCTCGGACTGCTGTCGATGATCCTGGCGGGGTGGCGAGCTCTACGCGCATTCGACCTCAAGCTGATACTCGCGTTCGGCACCGTCAGCCAGCTCGGCTTCCTGATGGTGTTGGTCGGCATCGGCTCGGAGAAGGCGATGCTCGCCGGCCTGACGATGGTGATCGCCCACGCGATGTTCAAAGCGGCGCTGTTCATGGTCGTCGGCATCATCGATCACACCACCGGCACCCGCGACATCCGCAAACTGGCCCACCTGGGCAAGAAGGCTCCCTGGCTCGCCGCGATAGCCGCGCTGGCCGCGGCCAGCATGGCCGGACTTCCGCCGATGCTCGGGTTCGTCGGCAAGGAGACGGCGTTGTCGGCCGTGATCAGCACCCCGACGCTCGATCCCACGGTCGCGGCCTTCGTCGTCGCAGGCCTGGTGATCGGCTCGATACTCACGGTCACCTACAGCATTCGGTTCGTCTGGGGCGCGTTCGCGCGCAAGCAGCTCAAGCGGGCGAGTCCGTCGGTCAAGGCGATGCACGCGCCGGCAGCCCTGTTCCTCGCCGCACCCGCCTTCCTGGCGGTGCTCGGTCTGGTCGCCGGATTCGCGTCCTCCATCGTCGATCGCATCGTCAGCCCGTACGCTCGCACGCTGCCGTCGTACGGCCAGGAGCCCTACCACCTGGCCCTCTGGCACGGTTTCAACCTTCCGCTCGCGCTGACCGTCGTCGTCGTCACCGGTGGTGTCGGACTGTTCGTCGCCCACCGCGTCGTCAACCGGCTCAAGTTCGAGCATCCCCCGCTCGGCAACGCAGACCGCATCTACGACAACGTGCTCAAGTCCATGGACACCCTGTCGATTCGCCTCACCGGCACCACGCAGCGCGGTTCACTCCCCCTCACTCAGGGCACCATCCTGTTGACACTGGTGCTGCTACCGATGATCGTGCTGCTCGTCGGCCAGGACACGGGCTTGGACTACACGCTGTGGAACACCCCATTGCAGCTGGTCATCGGGGTGATCATGATCGCGGGTGGCCTCGGAGCCACGGTGATGCGCAACCGTCTGGCCAGCGTCATCCTCGTCGGGCTCACCGGCTACGGCTGCGGCGTCATCTTCGCCATTCACGGTGCACCGGACCTGGCACTGACTCAGTTCCTGGTCGAGACCCTCACCCTCGTCGTGTTCGTGTTGGTGCTGCGCAAGCTGCCGGCCGAGGTCGACGACCGCGGCTCGGCCGGATCGCGCGGCCCCCGTGCCGTGTTGGCCGTCGCCGTCGGAGCGACCGTCAGTGTGCTGGGCGCATTCGCGATGAACGCCCGAAACACGGCCCCGGTGTCACTACTCCTACCGGACGCCGCATACGACCTGGGCGACGGCAAGAACGTCATCAACGTGATCCTCGTCGATATCCGCGCCTGGGACACCCTCGGCGAGATCTGCGTTCTGCTCGTCGCGGCAACGGGCGTGGCCAGCCTGGTCTTCCGCAACCGCCGGTTCGGCAGCGCTCCGCGGGTGTCCGACGCCCCCGCATCGTCCTCGGATGCGAACTACGCGGCGGAGACGACGTGGCTGCTCGGTGGTGATCTGATCGATCCGCGTCATCGCTCGTTGATTCTCGAGGTCACGACACGGTTGATCTTCCCGACGATCATGGTGCTCTCGATCTACTTCTTCTTCTCCGGCCACAACGCTCCGGGTGGTGGTTTCGCCGGTGGTCTCACTGCCGGCTTGGCGCTGGTGTTGCGGTACCTCGCAGGTGGGCGCTACGAACTCGGCGAGGCGGTGCCGATCGATGCCGGAAAGATCCTCGGTCTCGGGTTGATCTTCGCGGCAGGCACGGCAGTGGCGTCGATGTTCCTCGGAGCGCCGGCGCTGTCCTCGGCCACGTTGGAGGTGACGTTGCCGATCCTCGGCGACATCAAGTTGGTCACCGCACTGTTCTTCGACCTCGGTGTGTACCTCATCGTGGTCGGGTTGGTACTCGACGTGCTCCGTAGTCTCGGTGCCCGTCTCGACGCACAGGTGGAAATGCAGAGCCAAGGCCGAGTGAGCGCCCAATGACCGCAGATCTCGGAATGCTGATCATCACCGGTGTCCTCGTCGCATCGGGTGTCTACCTGCTGCTCGAACGCAGCATCACCAAGATGCTGCTCGGGTTGCTGTTGTTCGGTAACGGCGTCAACCTGCTGTTGCTCACCGTCGGCGGCCCTGCGGGAGCCCCGCCCATCGTGGGCCGCGACAACGCGGTGAACCAGCAGATGGCGGATCCCCTGGCCCAGGCGGTGATTCTGACGGCAATCGTCATCACGATGGGAATCGCGGCGTTCGTGCTGGCCCTGGCGTACCGGTCCTTCACCCTCAACACCAAGGACGACGTCGAGAACGACCCCGAGGACACCAAGGTCTCCCGGCGTCGCTCGATGGCCGAGGCCCCCGACCGCGACCGCTCGGACGACCCGGTGACCGGCGAGCCGAGCTTCGGCGGCGACGCGTTCGACTCCAAGGGCAATCCGATTCCGCTCGAGGAGATCAGAAACCTCGAAGACCTCGAGTGCTACGAGGATCTGCACGACGGGGATTTCGACAACGACGACGACGACCCGCAGGTGCGTGGGCTCGACGGCATCGACACAGCCGAGAAGGACGACAGCAGGCCCGAGAAGAAGGGAGACGACCGATGACGATCTCCCCAGGTGTGATCGACGTCCTGACTCCGCTGCCGGTGCTGATTCCGATGCTCGCAGCAGCGATGACTCTGGTGCTGGGTCGACGTCCCCGCGCTCAGCGTTTCATCACCATCGTCGCGCTGACCGCGGTGGTCGCGGTGTCGTCGATGATGCTCTACCTCGCCGATCGCGACGGCACCAGCGCGCTGCAGGTCGGCGGTTGGGACTCACCCCTCGGCATCTCCCTCGTGGTGGACCGCCTGTCGGCGATGATGCTCGTCGTCTCGTCCATCGTGCTGCTGGCCGTCATGGTCTACTCGATCGGCCAGGGCATCCGCGACGGTAGCGAGAATCAGCCCGTCTCGATCTTCCTGCCGACCTACCTCGCGTTGACCGCAGGTGTCTGCAACGCGTTCCTCGCAGGCGACCTGTTCAATCTGTTCGTCGGCTTCGAGGTCTTGCTCGCGGCCTCGTTCGTGCTGCTGACACTCGGCGCGAGTGCCGACCGCGTGCGCGCGGGCGTGTCGTACGTGATGGTGTCGATGGTGTCCTCGCTGATCTTCCTGATCGGCATCGCGCTGGTCTACGGCGCAACCGGGACGCTGAACCTGGCCCACATCGCGGTACGCATGGACGACATCACCCCCGGAACCCGAACCGCGATCTTCGCGGTCCTGCTGGTCGCGTTCGGCATCAAGGCCGCGGTGTTCCCGCTCTCGACGTGGCTGCCCGACTCGTATCCCACCGCCCCGGCACCGGTCACCGCCGTGTTCGCCGGCCTGCTGACGAAAGTCGGTGTGTACGCGATCATCCGCGCGCACACCCTGTTGTTCCCCGACGGCTCACTCGACAACGTACTGATGGTCTGCGGCCTGCTGACGATGCTCGTCGGCATCCTCGGCTCCATCGCACAGAGCGACATCAAGCGACTGTTGTCGTTCACCCTCGTCAGCCATATCGGCTACATGATCTTCGGCGTCGCGCTGTCGACGCAATCGGGCCTGTCCGGCTCGATCTACTACGTCGCCCACCACATTCTGGTGCAGACGACACTGTTCCTCGTCGTCGGTCTCATCGAGCGTCAGGCCGGTTCGTCGTCGCTTCGACGCCTCGGCGGTCTGGCTGCGGCCAGCCCGGTGCTGGCGATCGTGTTCCTGGTGCCGGCCCTCAATCTCGGTGGCATTCCGCCGTTCTCGGGCTTCATCGGCAAGGTCGCACTGCTGCAGGCCGGTAGCGAGCAGGGCAGCGTGTTGGCCTGGCTGCTCGTCGCCGGTGGCACCGTCACCAGCCTCTTGACGCTGTACGTCGTCGCCCGTGTCTGGACCAAGGCGTTCTGGCGCGCTCGCGCCGACGCTCCCGAGGGCGACCTGGCGGACAACAGCCCGTCCGCTCTTCTCGACGACTCGTCCGACATCCAGTTCGGTGACCGCGAGGACGTGGGCCGGATGCCCGCCTTCATGTTGCTTCCGACCATCGGGCTCGTCGCCGTCGGCTTGGCCATGACGGTGTTCGCCGGCCCCATCATCGACATCAGCGATCGCGCCGCGGCAGATCTTCGCGATCGGTCGGTGTACATCGATGCGGTACGCGGAGCGGAATTCGTCGGAGATCAGGCCGTCGAGCAGGCGCGCGGAGACGAGGAAGGCACTCGATGAAGATGAACCGTTCGCTTCTGCTACGCCTGTGGACTCTCGCGTGGTTGACCGCCATCTGGGTTCTGTTGTGGGGCAACGTCTCTGCAGCGAACATCCTCGGCGGTATCGCGGTGGGGCTGCTCATCATGGTGCTGCTGCCGTTGCCTCGCGTTCCGGTCGAGGGCCGCATCCACGTGTTCTCACTCGTCAAGCTGGCCGTCGTATTCCTGTACTACGCAATGGAATCGAGCTTCAGCGTGGCCTGGTTGGCGATCCGCCCGAAAGCACCGCCGGTCACCGGCGTGCTGCGCTGCCGCATCGCGATCAAGTCCGATCTGGTGCTCACCCTGTTCGTCGACGCGATGAACCTCGTGCCCGGCACCATGGTGCTCGAGATAGACCGAACCCGACGCCTGCTCTACGTGCACGTGTTGGACATGGGCACGCAGAAGGCCGTCGACGGCTTCTACGCCTACGTACGAAACCTGGAGAAACTCTTCATCGCGGCGTTCGAGCGAGACTCCGACTGGAAGCCGAGCCCGCTGCACTTCCAGGAGTACGAGCAGTACCACGGAGTGCTCGGTGACGATCCGGCATCGAGGGACCGCGACGCCCCGAGAGACGACAAGAAGACCGACGACAAGAGGAAGGGGGACTGGTCGTGACCGTCGTCCTGGCGATAGCCGGAGCCCTCCTGATCGGTGCCGCGGTCCTCACCGCATACCGACTGCTCGACGGACCGAGCACGCTCGACCGTCTCGTCGCGATGGACACGATCCTGGCCGTCTCGATGTGCGGTCTCGGTGTGTGGGCCGTCTACAGCCGCGACACCACCCTCGTACCGGCCATCGTCGCGCTGTCCTTGGTCAGCTTCGTCGGGTCGGTCAGCATCGCGCGATTCAGAGTGAGGGACGAATGAGTGACACAGTGAGGGACGAATGAGCACCGTAGCCCAGGTCATTGCCTCTGCCTTCATCCTGTTCGGAGCACTGCTCGCCTTCACCGCAGCCGTCGGCATCGTGCGCTTCCCCGATACCCTCTCGCGGATGCACGCGGCCACCAAGCCGCAGGTGGTTGGTCTGATCATGGTGCTGATCGGTGCCATCATCAGCCTGCGCGGCAACGTCGACATCTGGATGCTCGTGCTGGTGGGCATCTTCACGCTGGTCACCGCTCCGGTGATCGCGCATACCGTGGGCCGCGTCGCCTACCGAGAACAGCGGGGTCGCGACGGTCTGCTGATCGTCAACGAGATGGAACCGAACGACCCCGACGAGTAGTGCGAGCCGCGCCGGATCAGGTGCGGAGGTCGGTGACCAACGATTCCACGACGGCTCGCAGGTCACCGTTGGATTTCGCTGCCACCGCCCGCTGACGCTGGTAGGACGCCCCGAGCCGCGGAATGTCGGCCACCGCGGCCAACTCGTCGACGCAGTTCAACCGGACGGCCGTCGGCGTCAGCTTCTCGAGCAGGTCGTTCAGGTCGTCGGTGACCAGACGTTCGTTGCTGTCGGAGTCGAGAATGATCTCGGCATCGAGGCCGTACCGGGCAGCCCGCCACTTGTTCTCCTGCACGTGCCACGGCGGTATCGACGGCAGGGTCTCCCCCGCTTCGAGACGTTCGTCGAGATGGACGATGAGGCAGTGCGTCAACGCGACGAGAGCCGCGAGCTCCCGCTTGGTCGACGCCCCGTCGCACACCCGAACCTCGATGGTTCCCCACTTGGGGGCAGGGCGGATGTCCCAGTGCATGCCGCCGAGTTGCTCGATGACGCCGGTCTTGAGCTGATCACGAACGAATCCCTCGAACTGCGGCCAGTTCTCGAACTGGAACGGCAGCCCGGCCGTCGGCAGCTGCTGGAACATCAACGCACGATTGCTGGCGTAGCCGGTGTCGTTGCCCGCCCAGATCGGTGAGGACGCCGACAGTGCCAGCAGGTGCGGGTACTGCAGCAGCAGTGAGTTGAGAATGGGAAAGACCTTGTCGGGAGACGACACTCCCACGTGCACGTGCACACCCCAGATCAGCATCTGCCGACCCCACCACTGCGTCCGAGCGATCAACTCGTCGTAACTCGGGGAACTGGTGAGCTGCTGGGTGGACCACTCCGCGAACGGATGGGTCCCCGCCGAGAACAGATCGATCCCCAGCGGATCCGCTGCGCGCTCGACGAGCGAGAGAGACTCACCGAGGTCTGCCATCGCCTCCCCGACGTTCTCGCACACTCCGGTGACGAGTTCGACGGTGTTGCGGAGCAGTTCCTTCGTCACCCGCGGGGTGTCCCCGGCCAGGTCGCGCACACCGTCCATGACCGCCTCGGCGGAGTTGACCAGGTCTCGCGTGTTCTTGTCGACCAGCGCGATCTCCCACTCGACGCCGAGCGTCGGGCGCGGTGAACTCGCGAAGTCGATCCGGGGAGCGCTCAAACTACTGCAGTACCGCGCACGCCGCCCGCGAGCCGGCATCGCCGGTCATCAGAGTCGTCATGTCCGGCACGGCGGCACCGTCGGGCAGGGTGTACCGCGGCGGGATGTTGGCGAAGTTGTCGGCACCGTCGTGCACGATCACCGAGGTTCCGGCACCGTCGGCACGCAGATCGTCGAGTGTGATCGCGTCGGTGGTGGTGACGAGCATTCCGGTGCCGTCCTCGCCGACCTGGATGGACGTCAGGTCACCGCTGGACGGGTGCTCGGTGCGGCCGTCGACCTGCAGGTGACCGCCCGCGGACAGGAATGCGCCGGGCTCCCCGCCGGTCGGTGCCACGGAGTTCGGCTCGCAGGCGGCGACGGTGTGAACGTGGAAGCCGTGGAAGCCGGGGGTCATGCCCTCGACCTCGGCGGTGACGGTGAGCTTGTCGCCCTCGGACGCGAACGACACCGTGCCGACCTCGGCACCGGAGGCGTCGCGCAGTGCGGCCTCGATGATGTCGCCGGAGCTCGACTCGGCCGGGCTGTCGCCGGCGACAGCTTCTGCCGACGGATCGGCCTCTCCGGTCCACACCGGCGGGACGGTGCCGGGGACGTCGGACGGGACCTCGCCGTTGCTGCAGGCGGAGAGCCCGAGAGCTGCGATCGCGAGGACCGGGGCCACGTAACGCAACGATCGGGTCGCGGCAGTGCGTCGCTTGAACATGTCCATCGGAAATCGCTCCTCTTTCAGGCAGTTTCGCCGGGCTCGGAAATGATAACGTGCCGACCGATTCGGCCGAATCGGGCACGGAGGTCGACGCTGTGGAACTGGCCGCTGCAGGACTACTGGGTCACGATGACGACGACGCCTGCCGTGGATTCGAGCGAGGTCGGCTTGGGTTCGGCCGGGACGCCGAGCTGCGTGGCGATGGTCTGCGCGGCCTGTTCCTCACCTGCCGTCGTGCCGTAGTACACCGCGGTCTGCGCGAACTGGTCTTCACTGAAGTTGCCCGTCTCGGCGACGTTCCAACCCTCGGCGGTCAACGTGCTGGCGGTACCGGCGGCCAGGCCGGAGACGTTGGAGTTGTTGAGTACCCGCACTTCGACGTCGGCGGGTGCGCCCGAGGTGGTGGTGGGTGCCGCGGCACCGGTCGACGAATCGCCCGCGGGAACCTGGGCTGCAGGAGCCTGTGCGGTCGGTGCGACCGCGGCCGGTGCGCTCGTCGTCTCGGCGGCGGGCTCGGCGGCCGCATCGTCGGAATCGGAACCCGTCAGAGACAACGCCCCGATCGCTGCGAACAGGATCGCGAGCGAGATCAACACCATGGCCAGGGCGCGGAGTGGTGGCCCGGTCTGTTCCGGGTTCGGGCTGCTCACCTGATCGACCCTAGCCGACCGTCGACGGCGACTCGGCACACGGAACGCAAGACCTGCTCAGACGTCGAAACCCAGCCGACGTGCCGCACGAGCCTTCTGCCTGCTCGCACGCAACCGGCGCAGGCGCTTGACCAACATCGGATCCGCGGCGAGCGCCTCGGGACGATCGACCAACGCATTCAGGATCTGGTAGTAGCGGGTCGCCGACATGGAGAAGAGTTCCTTGATGGCCTCTTCCTTGGCCCCGGCGTACTTCCACCACTGCCGCTCGAAGGACAGGATGTCGTGCTCTCGTCGACTCAGTCCGTCCGCACCGACCTCGTTCGGATCCTGAGAGCCGTCCGAACTTCCCGGTTGCTGAGACTGGTTCGAGTCACGCGCTGCTGCGCCGTCCATCCCACTCCTCGACTTCTCGACTTCCCAGGGTCGGCAGGATCACCCACCCGGAGAAATCTGCTTCCCCCAGTACTGCCGACACCCGTAGGAGCGCCGACCGAATTACACAGTTGTACTTCGGGGATCATTCAACCATGTCCGACGCCGGGGACACGGCTCCTGCGGGCTGCCCGCGCGTGGCGTGTTCCACCTACTCGACCGCATGCGCGACGCACACCACTGGGTCATTCCGCAGGCTCCACTCCCGCACCACTGGGTCATTCCGCAGGCTCCACTCCCGGTATCCTTGTCGACCATGGCAATTCTTCCCATCCGGATCGTCGGCGATCCGGTGCTGCACACCGCAACCGCTCCCGTCACCGAGTCACCCGACGAGCTGGCCGAGCTGATCGCCGACATGTACGAGACGTTGGCCGCCGCGAACGGCGTCGGACTCGCCGCGAATCAGGTCGGCGTCGGCAAGCGTCTGTTCATCTACGACTGCCCCGATCAAGGCGAGGACGGCAAGGTCTTCCGCCGCCGCGGCGAGGTCGTCAACCCGGTGCTCGAGACGTCGGAAATCCCGGAGACGATGCCCGACCCGGACGACGACGACGAGGGCTGCCTGTCCGTCCCCGGCGAGCAGCACCCCACCGGGCGCGCCGAGTGGGCTCGCGTGACCGGTACGGACGCCGAGGGCGAGCCCGTCGACATCGAAGGTCGCGGCTTCTTCGCTCGGATGCTCCAGCACGAGGTGGGGCATCTCGACGGTTTCCTCTACACTGACGTGCTCATCGGTCGGCACGCACGGGCCGCGAAGAAGGCCATCAAGCGCGCCGGGTGGGGCGTGCCCGGGCTGAGCTGGACGCCCGGCACGGTGGACGACCCGTTCGGCCACGACGACGAGGACGACGACTGACCGTTCCGGTGGGTACGCGGGTGATGCTTCGCTATCGGTTGCCACCCGGCCACACCCACCCGATGACGGACGTGATCGGCGAACTGGTGTCGATCGACGCCGGTGCGGTCGTGGTGCGCGGCAGGGACGGCACACTGGTGCAGGTTGCAGCCGAACGAATCGTGGCGTTGAAACCCTTGGGGCCCAAGCCGATTCGAACCTCGGAAATTCGCTCCCTCGAGGCTGCCGCTGCCGACGGCTTGCCGGGCGTCGATCGGGAATGGATCGACGGCTGGCAACTGCGTTTCGGTCACGGGTTCACCGGCCGCGCCAATTCGGCCGTGCCGCTCGAGCCCGGAGCGTCGACGGCACCCGAGACGCTGGCACGCATCACAGCCCGATACGCCGCTTGTGGATTAACGCCGACGCTCGCCCTTCCCGATCGCCTCGGCACTCCCCCGGCGGGTTGGTCGACGTACAACGAAAGTGCCGTCATGGCCGCGGACATCTCGAAACTCGTTCTGCGAGATGGAGATTCGGCCACCGCCGTCACCGCGGAGCCGACAGCCGAGTGGCTGGATCGCCTGTACTACCAGGGCCGCGCGGCTCCCGCGGGCGCAGCGGAGGTGGTCTCGGCGGTTCGGGGCGGAACCCTCGGTTTCGGCATGATCGGCGCGCGCTCGTCGTCGGCAGCCGCCGTCGGTCGCGCTGCCGTCACCACCGCCCCTGACGGTCGCTGCTGGGTGGGATTGACCTCGCTCTGGGTCTCCCCCGAGCACCGCCGCAACGGGCTCGGCACCTTGATGTGCGGCGAACTGGTCCGCTGGGGTCGCGAGCACGGCGCGACGCACGCTTACCTGCAGGTGGCGGTCGAGAACACCCGAGCCGTTGCCCTGTACCGAGACCTGGGCTTCGAGGACCATCATCGTTATCGCTACGCCCGGCCCGAGAGCGCGACGGGTCCGAACCCTGTCGGGGGCGTTCGATAGGGTTCGTTCCCGTGCGCTTGGCTACTTGGAATGTGAACTCCGTCCGCTCTCGTCAGGATCGAATCGTCGATTGGCTGCAGCGATCCGATGTCGATGTGCTGGCGATGCAGGAAACCAAGTGCAAGGACGCACAGTTTCCGTATCAGCGGTTCACCGACATCGGGTACGAGGTGGCCCACGTCGGGCTGAGTCAGTGGAACGGCGTCGCGATCGCGTCTCGCGTCGGCCTGGACGACGTGCAGGTCGGGTTCGAGGATCAGCCCGGGTTCAGCAAAGATCCCGAGATCGACCCCGCTCAGGAGGCCCGCGCCATCGGTGCCACGTGCGACGGGGTTCGGGTCTGGAGCCTGTACGTGCCGAACGGCCGCGAACTCGCCGATCCGCACTACACCTACAAGCTCGAGTGGCTCGCTGCGCTGAAGGCCGACGCACAGGCGTGGGTGGCAGCGGATCCGCAGGCGCAGATCGCACTCGTGGGCGACTGGAACATCGCGCCCACCGACGACGACGTCTGGGATCCTCCACTGTTCGAGGGCAAGACCCACACCTCGCAGGCCGAGCGCGACGCCTTCACCGCGTTCGGCGACGCCGGCTTCACCGAGGTGACGCGGCAGTTCACCCCCGAGCCCAGGACGTACACCTACTGGGACTACACACAATTGCGCTTCCCGAAGAAGCAGGGTCTGCGCATCGACATGGCGTTGACCTCCCCTGCCCTGGCGGCTCGAGTGACCGGTGCGTCGATCGCCCGCGAGGAGCGCAAGGGCAAGGGGGCGAGCGATCACGCTCCGGTGATCGTGGAGATCGGCTGAACAGCGTCCGCCGACCTGTTCGCCACGGCCCTGGCGGCAACAATCGCCCCGACGGCGATCAGCACTCCATGCGCGATCCGCACGGCCGGCGGGGTGTAGAACTGCGGGAGAAAGAGCACGAACCCTGCAGCGAGCACCACGGCGTAGCGGTTGCGTAGAGCGAATGCCACCAGCCCGACGCCGATCAGCACCAGTCCGAGCCCGAACATGACGGACTGCACGAGCGAGTACCGAATCGGGTCGGCCAGATCGATCAGGCCCGGGTTCGCGTTCTGTACGGCATCGACACCCAGCGCATGCAGGGCAAAGGTTTCTGCGCCGTAGTACGGCAGCACCAACCCGACGCCGATCCAGGTGGTCACGACCGCAAGATCGGACCGTCGACCGGTGTAGAGCACGGTCAGCGCGAGCGCGACGAAGCCGAGCATGGCGAAGGTGTGGGCGAGCACCCAATTCGAGGATGCGAAGGCGTCGGCTCCCGCGACGCCTACCTCGTCCGAGTAGGGGCGCAGTGCGGGATATGCGGCGAACATGACTCCGACGAACAGATACAGGGCTACAGGCATCGGGAAAGGCCATCCTTTCGAGAGCGGCGCTCTCTACAGGAAGCAGCATTCACTCGATGTAGCGGTAAAACAAGAGCACTGCTCTCTAATCGGCGATCAGATCCAGGAACTCCTCGTGTTGCGCCAGATAGCGCCGGACGTACGTGCAGATCGGGACGATGCGCCACCGCCGATCGCGAGCAGTGTTGAGCGAGGCTCGCACCAGCACGCCCGCCCACCCGCGGTCGCCGTACTCCTCCTTGACGACGGTGTGCATCAGCGCGACGACCGGGCCGACACCGCCGTCGTCGCCCTCACCGAAGCGGTACCCGAGAATGCCGACGAGTTCGTCGTCGACGAAGAGATCGAACCTGTTGTGATCGACGTCGTCCTCGATACGAACGACGGGCCGGTCGACAGGAGCGGGCCCGTGAACCCGACGTGGAAGTATGTGACTCATGTCACTCATGAGACCAGTGTTGTCCATGTGACGCGAGGCGAGTGCATCGATCGTCGCCGAGTCGTGCCCTGAATGTGACCGGCCCTACCGTGACCGATCGACAACCTTGGAAGAAACGTCAGAGCGCGACGAGCATGTCGTTGTACTCCGGGTTGGCCGCGGCGAAGCGCTGCACGTAGGTGCAGACCGGCTTGACCTTCCAGCCGTAGGACCGAGCACTGTCGAGCGCGCGGCGCACCAGAATGCCGGCCAGCCCCTGATGACCGAAATCCTCGGTGACGACCGTGTGCATGAAGGACACGACATGGGTACGCGTCGCACGCTTGCCGTTTCCCTCGACCTCGTAGAAGCCGACGATCCCGACGAGATCGCCGTTCAATCGAAGCTCGAACCGGTTCTGGTCTTTGTTGATCGAGACATCAGCGCTAGGAGAACTTGCCAGCATGGGACGCCTCCTTCGCTGTGTGTGGAGTGATGAACGAATGAAACCGATGTGACGTGCACCACTATTAAACATGCGCATGGTGGCTCTGTCACCTTTTCTACCAACAAACCTTCGGATGCGTAGGTTCGTCCGTCCCACCCGACAGGAATGCTGGTACGGATCATAAGCAACCCTGTTCGACGTTGTGATACAACAACATTCAAGGCCGGCCCATGTTTTCGCCACGAACTCGCCGCTCCGATTCGCCTGCCGAGACCGCCGTCTCCCCTCCCGCCGGTACTGTCTTCTCTCGTGAAGTTCCTACCGCTCACGCCCAACGGCGAGACTCCCGTCCGCGCGCTGACCATCGCCGGAACCGACTCCGGCGGCGGTGCCGGAATCCAAGCGGACAGCCGAACGATGGCGCTGCTCGCCGTCCACGCGTGCGTTGCCGTCGCCGCGGTCACGGTCCAGAACACCGTCGGCGTGACGGGCTTCCACGAGATTCCGCCGGACGTCGTCGCAGCGCAGGTTCGCTCCGTCGTTTCGGACATCGGAGTCGGCGCAGCGAAGACCGGAATGTTGGCCTCCACCGCGATCATCGAAGCGGTCACGGCCGTCTGCACCGAGGTGGGCATCGGCCGAGATCAGCCGGTTCCCCTGGTCGTCGATCCGGTGTGCGCGTCGATGCACGGCGACCCGCTGCTGCACGCCGAAGCCCTCGACGCCATCCGCCACACCCTGTTTCCCATCGCCTCGCTCGTGACCCCAAACCTCGACGAGGTTCGGCTGATCACCGGCATCGATGTGGTCGACGACTCCAGCGCACACCGCGCCGCCGAGGCCCTACACGGATTGGGAGCGCAGTGGGCCCTGGTCAAGGGCGGTCACCTGCGGACGTCGACGCACAGCACCGATCTGCTGTTCGACGGCGACACCTTCCTCGAGTTCACCAGCGAGCGCATCGACACCGGCAACGATCACGGCGGCGGAGACACCCTCGCCGCATCGATCGCCTCGGCCCTGGCGCACGGATACTCGATGCCCGACGCGGTGGCGTTCGGCAAGGAGTGGGTCACCCGCTGCCTGGCCGCGTCCTACGATCTGGGCGCAGGCCACGGGCCGGTGTCACCGCTGTGGCGACTGCACGAGTCGGAGGATGCGTAGGTCGTCGGGTGCGCCCTTGATCTTCGGAGCGAAGAAGCTGCGGCGATAGGGCTTGGAGACCACGCGCAAGGCGTCGAGCACCTCCGGCGGGACCGCCTCGAGGGCCGACGCGGAGATCATGACGTTGCCGTTGCCGCCGGTCTGCATCACCCGGGCGGCGACGGTGACGTCGACGCCCAGCCAGTCCGATCCCACCTGACGTGGGCTGCCGGTGTGGATGCCGACGCGCATCGTCGGGGTGTAGCCGTCGACGTCGACGCCCTTCAGGGCCTCGCGGGCCGCGAAGACCGCGTCGACGGCTTTGCCCGCATCGGCGAACACCGCCATGATGCCGTCGCCCAGCCTCTTGACGACGTGGCCACCGCGGAATGCGACCTCGGGTTCGACGGCCTTGGAGACCTTGCGCAGCAGCGTCAGGGTCGCGGTGTCGCCGGCCCGGAGCGACCAGGACGAGAACCCGACGAGGTCGGTGAACACGATGGTGACGTCGTGCTCACCGCGACCCCGGCCTGCACGTTCGAGGATCGCCTGCCACAGCTGCAACGCCCCGAGGCCCACTTCGCGGGACGCGCCGGGTTCGTCGTCGAGTCCGTTCGCAGCCAGGAACCTGTCGGCGACGCGGGCGACCGCCAGGGCTCGGCCCGGACCGTCGATCGACAGGGGATCGCCGAACGTGGGGTCACCCGGTAGCGCGCGACGCACGCGCCGAACCGCCCCGACCACCGCGGGCGCTCGGTTGGTGGTGCGGACCCACTCCACGACCGAGGAGACGACTGCGTTCACAGCATCGAGCGTAACCCACGGTTACACATACTTTCCCTCACCCTTCGGCGCGCGCGGCCTCGCGCTCGGCACCCACCGGAACCCCGTTGGGGCCCTCCACCGACTGCGCGTAGACGCCGATGCCGTAGGCCACGGCCGCACCGTTCTTCGCCAGTGCGGCGCGGTCGACGTTCGCCAGGGTGTCCTGGTCGGTGTGGTAGTTCTCGTCGAACGTCTGATCCGCGGTGCCGCCCCACTTCTCGGCCTGCGCTGCGGTCTTGTTCTCGTCCGCTCCGCTGAACACACCACCGGCGGGGATGCCGACCTCGATGAACGGGCCGTAGTCCGAGCGACCGTCGAAATCGGTCCCGTCGACGGCTACGCCCTCCTCGGCCAGTCGCTCGACGAAAGTGCGCTCGATGGCGTCGGATCCGGCCGGTCCGGCGGGCTCACCCACCTGGTCGGAGTCGTCTCCGTCGTAGGCGAGGTAGCCGGCGTTGTGCGAGCCGATCATGTCGAAGTTCAAGTACAGAGCGATGTTTCGCTTGTCCTCGTCGGACAGGCCCTCGACGTACTTGGTGGAACCGACGAGTCCGTTCTCCTCGGCACCCCAGAACGCGAAACGCACCGCGTTGGTGACCTCGGGGGCACTGCCCATCTGCAGCGCGGTCTCGAGGACAGCCGCCGTGCCGGTTCCGTTGTCGTTGATGCCGGGCCCGTCCGGAACGCTGTCGAGATGGGCACCGGTGACCACGACGTTCTCGGTGGAGCCGGTGGTGGTCTGGGCAATGATGTTGCGACTGGTGGTCGTTTCGGTTTCGGTGACGAGCGTCAGCGTCACCTCGGGTGCGGCGAGAACGGCCGCGCCGTCCTCCTGGCTGACACCGCCGGTCGGAATCCGAGCGGTGTCGGCGTCGCCGAGCGTGCCCGAATCGAGCGGTCCCGGTTCGTTGTTGACGATGATCGCGGCGGCCGCACCGAGTTCTGCTGCGACGGTTTGCTTCACGCCGAACGGGCACACTCCGCGTGGCACGACCGCGACGGCTCCTGCCAGGTCGAGACCGGTGTAATCGGCTGCCTCGCAGCCGTCTGCGCCGGCGGGAGCGCCGACGACGCGTGCGGTGATCCCCTCGGCAGTGGTGGTTGGCGAGTAACTGAGCGCGAACACCGGAATCTCGGTGCCCGCCAGCGAGAGGGTCTGCGTCTGCGCCTCGAAGGTCTCGAACTCGAATTCCGGGGTGGTGACCTCGAACCCGGCCGATTCGAGTTGCGAGACAACGTAATCGACACTCGCGTCGTAACCGGCGGTGCCGGCCGCGCGGTTTCCGTCGTTCTCGGCGGCGATCGCTTCCAATTGTTCGAGGTGCCCCACCAAGGCCTCCTCGGTGACCGCGGCAGACAGGCCGGGCCCGTCGGGTGTCGCGAAAACTCTGGCCGGTTCCTCGTCCGAGGTGGACGAGCAACCGGCCAGAATCAAGACAGTGACAGCGCTACCTGCAAGTAAGGAAATCCGCATAGCGGACACCCTACCGGCGAGTGGCGTCAGGCGTCCCGACGATTGACGACGAACACCGCTGCCCCGAAGATCACCGCGGTGAACGCGACGAAGTAGATCAGTCCGCCGATCGGGCCCCAATGGAAGTCGATTCCGCCGCTGGAGCCGAGAAAGTGATTGGCATTGAGGAACGGCAGGAACGGCTGAATCTTGTCGCCCACATTCGGAATCACTCCGACGAGGTTCTCGATGAGCAGTGGCCACAGCAGCAGGATGGCGATTGCGCCTGCGGACTGCCGGATGAGAGCGCCGACGCCGATCGCCAGAACGACCTGCAAGAACGCCAGGATGGCGGTGCCGTAGAGGATGCGCCACGTTCCGTCGACGTCGAACCCCAGCAATACGCCCGCCTGCTCGCCGGCGAGAGCTTTCGCCAGGTAGAGCCCGATCACGGCGAGAACGAACGACAGGATGGCACCGTAGACGCCGACCAGCAGAGCCTTCGCGGCCAGCACCGATCCCCTGTTGGTCACCGCCTGGAACGTGGTGCGGATGAGCCCGAACCGGTACTCGCTGGTCACGGTCAACGCGGCCAGGATCATCAGCACCATCGAACCGAACGTGCCGACTCCGAGTCCTACGACGTCGGAAGCCGTTGTGGGCGGAATACCGTCGGGCGCGTCGAGGCTCAGGGCCGACTTCGCAGCCCAACCCAGAATGGCCGCGAACCCGAGACCGAGCACCACGATGATCGCGCTGCACCACCACGGCGACTTGGTCGAGGTGAACTTGATTCTCTCTGCTGCCAGAACGCCCATCAGAGTGCACCGCCCATCGCTTGCTGAGGACCTGCTTGCTGAGTGTTGGGAGTGTCGGCTCCCGCGCCGTGATACTGCACTGTGTCTCCGGTGAGTTTCATGAATGCTTCCTCGAGCGAACCTCGCTGGGAGGCCAACTCGTGCAATGTGATTCCGGCTCGGCCGGCGATGTCGCCGATCGCGTCGGTGGTCGAGTTCAGCACCACGAGCGAGGGCTGAAGTTTGTCGGTCTTGTCCGGCTCACGCACGGTCAGACCGGCGGTGGTCAGCGCCTGGCGCAGACCGTCGAGCTGCGGGCTGCGGACGCGCACCGATGCCTCGGAAGCATGGTCGATGAATTCCTGCACCGAGGAATCGGAGATCAACTTGCCGCGTCCGATGACGATGAGATGCTCTGCAGTCTGCGCCATCTCCGAGAGCAGGTGGCTCGAGACGAGCACCGTGCGCCCCTCGGCGGCCAAGCGCTGCATGAACTTTCGGATCCAGACGATGCCCTCGGGATCGAGTCCGTTGACCGGCTCGTCGAACAGCAGCACCTTGGGGTCACCGAGCAACGCGCCGGCGAGCCCGAGCCGCTGCGACATACCGAGCGAGAACCCGCCCGCATTCTTCTTGGCCACCTCGGACAGGCCCACCAGACGCAGCACCTCGTCGACGCGCGACTTCGGAATGCCGTTGGAGGCCGCCATCCACTCGAGATGTGCACGCGCCGAACGGTTCGGGTGCACCCATTTGGCGTCGAGCAGTGCGCCGACGGTACGCAGTGGCTGCTTGAGTTGGCTGTAGTTCTTGCCCTCGATGGTCGCCGTTCCCTTGGTGGGGCGGTCGAGGCCGAGGATCATCCGCATGGTCGTCGACTTGCCTGCGCCGTTGGGGCCGAGGAAGCCGGTCACGATGCCGGGTCTGATGGTGAAGGTGAGGTTGTCGACCGCCGTCACCGCGCCGTATTGCTTGGTCAGTCCTGTCACTTCGATCATGGGTACAACTGTCCCCCACCGACAAGGGTCTGCACATCGACCCACAGTCGTCAGTTGCATCATCCTTTCGGATGACAGAACCCTGAGACAGTCGGTCACTTCGGCGGCACGCGGCTGCTGGGCACGCGGTCACATGGGCGCGGCCGCAAAAGCGCGCGCGTTTGCCAGACGCGCGCGGAATCGTCCCCGTACTCGCCACTATTCCGCACGCGTTTCACGAACGCGCGCGCGTTTGCTGGATGTGAGGAGGCAGCGGTCACATCGTCGGCGTCGGCGGCGTCGGCGTCGGCGTCGGCGTCGGCGGCATCGGCGTCACGCGGCCACATGAGCGTCGGCAGCAGCGGCCACATCGGCGTCACACGGGCACGGCCGCAAAAGCGCGCGCGTTTGCCAGATGCGCGCGGAATCGGCCCCGTATCCGCCACTATTCCGCGCGCACCCTCTTTGCCAAGCTTCTGGTGAGTCATTCGAGAAGCTATGGAGGGTTACTGCATGTTGAGTGCTGAGTTCACAGGGGAGCAGATTCGGGAGATGGTGTTCGAGTA
>NZ_JASHKS010000085.1:0-1805 GCF_030056835.1 Rhodococcus sp. IEGM 1372
TAGATCCCTATCCTAAGCGGGTCCAGTGTCCGAAATCCCTGGGCCGATCAAACCCCGCCGACGCAACCAAACACTAGATGCCGACAAGCATCACGCCTGTGCACGGTGCAAAGACCACTACCCCACAGCTGCGCACTGGCCCGACGGTCCGGTCTGCACCTACTGCTACCAAGCAGCCAAACGCACCGAGGGCACATGCACGGCGTGCGGGCACATCGGAATGGTCCCCGGCCTGGACGAAGACCACATGCCACTGTGTCTGCGCTGCAGTGGATTACCGTTGGATCTGACGTGCAACCGGTGCGGCACCGAGACCTGGCTCGCGAAAGCCAACACCTGCTGGCGATGCCTGCTCGATGACATCGTCCGCGACTTACTATCCGGCCCGAACGGAGTCGTCCACGAGTCGTTGGAGCCGCTGGCCACCGCCATCGTCGCGATGCCCAGAGCGAACAGCGGCGTCACCTGGATTCGCGCGAACCCCAAAGTCCGGGAACTGCTCGCCGCGCTGGGAGACGGGTCCGTGAATCCGACACACGGCGCCCTCGACGCGCTGCCCCACACACGCACCGTGGAGTACCTCCGAGCATTGATGGTCGAACACTCAGTCCTGCCCGCGCGGGACCGACTGCTCGCCACCTACGAACAATGGCTTCACGACAAACTCACAACTATCGTCGATGACGACTCAAGGAAGATCGTCGAACGGTTCGGACGGTGGCACCACCTCCGGAAGCTACGCGAACACGCCAGGACAGGTCCGGTGGGCAGCGGACCGTTCCTGCGAGCGAAACAGTCTACGACAGTGGCGATTTCGTTCCTCAACTGGCTGAACACGCGTGGGACTGCGCTGAACGAATGCAGCCAACACGATATCGATGCATGGTACGCAGGTGGTCCCTCCACCCGCCAACACGCGGAACGATTCCTCTACTGGGCACGCTCGAACAAGCTCATACCCCAGCTGACCGTTCCCCGTCATTCGACCGGCACACACGAGTTGGTGGGTGAGGACGAGCGGCTGCAAATAGTCCGTACTTTGTTGCTGCACGATGATCTCCCCGCCGTCCAGCGTATCGCCGGATGTCTACTCACCCTCTACGGCCAATCGATCACACGCATCGTCGCCTTGACCGTCGACGACGTCCGATCGACGAGCAGCGCTGTCAGCGTCAGACTGGCCGATACCTGGGTCGAGCTGCCCGAACCGATCTCGCACCTCCTGCGCGAACATCTGGCGAAGCGACCCAACACAAATACCGCCAGTAATACGGACTCGAGGTGGTTGTTCGCCGGCCGTATGCCCGGCGAGCACCTCGACCGGCAGACGGTCATCGATGCACTCCGCCGCGCCGGCATCCCCACCCGCGCCGTTCGCAACACCACCTGGCAGCAACTCGTCCGGCAAGCGCCACCACAAGTGCTCGCAGACGCCCTCGGAATCAGCGCCACGACGGCGATGCAGCATGCAGAGCGTGCTGGTGCCGACTGGACCCGCTACACGTCGGTCAAGCAAAGCACTAACCGGAGTCGGAATCCGTCTCGAAGTTCGAGTTAACAATTCCCACAATGACACCCACGCCGCTCCGCAACGTACCTGCAGCGCAATCGCCACACCGTTCGGGTGCAGCGACTAATCTCGGCCCCTCGATTCTTTGTCGGTGATGACGACGATCTCAGCGAAGATGCCATGGAGATCATTCATGATGTCGGTCGACAGTCCCACCCCATCGCAAAGCTGATCACTTCGTCGGGAGTGTCAGATTAACGGTGGATCCGACCTTGGCGTCGGTTAGTTTCCGTTC